>JBMTBF010000053.1:0-8194 GCA_049429585.1 Terrimicrobiaceae bacterium
ACTCGTATTGCATGCACAGCACGGTGTTCGACCCCGAGTTCGCGGCGAACAGCCCAGGGCGGTTGCTCATGCTGTTCTCGATCCAGAAATGCATCGAGGAGAAGCGGAGGATTTACGACTTCCTGCAAAACGACGCCGAGTTTAAACGCCAGATGTCGACGAGCGAATCGCGCCTCTGGGACTGGATCATTCTGCCGAACTCGCTTCGCGGGAGGATTTGGAAACAGCTCATCCGTGCCGTGCAATGGTGGAAGGATTGGCGATACAACCCGACGCGGCGCGAGGGTTCCCTCGAGAGGGAGACCATGGCTGCCGCGGCGGCCGAGAACGCGAAAGAGTAAGGTGCCTAGCGCCCGTGGCGTTCGGTCCAGAGGCGGCGGTATTCGCGCATGTGGTCCACAACACAGTTGCGGATCGAAAAAACCAGGCGGCGCCCGTGGTTGGCGCGGCGGCGGTCGAGGACTCCTGTGTCGGCAAGGATTTGGATGGCGTCGAGGGCGTCGTTAGCGGCCTTCAGGGCCCGCTTGAGGTAGGCGATCGTCATGCCGATTTCGGTTTGATCCTGTCCGCAAAGTGCGGCGGCGAGCTTCGCACCGCAGATGGCGGAGCGCGTGGCGAAGCGGACAGCCTCGGGGTGTTCCCTCAAATCCTCGCGTGAGTCGAAAAGCCGGTTGATCCACTTGTGAAGACGAAGGGTGTCTGAGTAGACGGCCGACTGGGTGAATTCCTCGAACTCGTCATCCGCATCCTCCTCATCATCCAGGAGGAACTCTGGTGTTTGAGAATCGCCAGCGTCTTCCTCGGCTGATTCTGCGGCTTCGAAAACACTCCAACCCATTTGCTCGGCGATGATCTCGTCGCGGTTCGGGTGGTCCATGTAGGTCTCGAGAAGTTGAAAGTATTTCTCGGTGTTGCGGTCCTGCTCTTGGAGGAATCGCTCCCAGACATATTCGTCCCAGGCTTCCTCCGGTTGAAAATTGTCGTCGTTGTCCGACATCAATGAATCGCTAATTCAAGACCTCCGCTGGCGCAAAGGATTTTTCCACCTGAAGGCGGAGCTGTCCGCAGGCGGCGGCGATGTCATGGCCCTTCTCGCGGCGGAGCGTCGCCTCGGTGCCGGCATTGCGGAGGATGCCGAGGAATTCGTCCTGACGCGGTTCGTCGGGGCGGTCCCAGTCGAGTCCCTCAACGGTATTATAGGGGATGAGGTTGACCTTGGCGTTCACGCGCCGGGCTTGTTTGGCGAGAAGGCGCGCCTGTTCGGGCGAGTCGTTGATGTCGCGGATGAGGATGTATTCAAAAGTGAGGCGCTGTTTCTTGAGGCCCACATAATCCTCACAGGCAGCGAGGAGTTCCTCGACGGGGTATTTTTTGTTCACCGGCATGATGCGGCTGCGGACCTCGTCAGTGGCCCCGTGGAAGGAAATGGCGAGCCGCACCTGGAGCGGTTGGGCGCCGAGGTCGCGGATGCGGGGGACGAGGCCCGAGGTGGAGACCGTCATGTGGCGTGCGCCGATGCCCACGCCCCAGGGCGCGTTCAGGACTGAGATTGCGCGGAGGAGGTTGTCGTAATTCGCCATCGGTTCGCCCATGCCCATGAAGACAATGTTGTTGATCTTCTCGCCGCTCTCGGCCTCGACCTGCAGGAACTGGTCCACAATCTCGGCGGCGGTGAGGTTTCGTTTCCAACCATCAAGCCCACTGGCGCAAAATTTGCAGCCATAGGCGCAGCCGACCTGGCTTGAAATGCAGATTGTTCGGCGGTCCGATGCCTCTCCGTAGAGGGCGGGCGAGGCGGGAATCAGGACGCTTTCGATGAGTTGGCCGTCGGCGAGGCGGAAGAGGAACTTTCGCGTGGTGTCCTTCGCGCCAGTCTCGCGCACTTTCACGAGGCGCTGGGTTGGAAACTCGGCGGCGAGTTTTTCGCGAAGCGGGGCGGGGAGGTTCGACATCTCGGCCCAATCGCGCACGCGGCGTTGGAAGAGCCATTCGAGCACCTGCCCGGCGCGGTAGGCGGGCTGGCCGATGGCTTTCATCCGGTCCTCCCATTCGGTTTTGGTGAGTGAAAGAGCGTCCATGAAAAATCAGTCGAAGCGCGACCAGCGGTCGCGGTCGGCGAAGAGAATGCATTCTCCATCGATCGGCAGCGGAGTGAAGAACGGCAGGATGAATTGCAACGGGTCGGGTGGGGGGCGCTCGATCAACAGCACCCAGTCGTCGTAGGGGCCTTTGTAGATTTCGGAGAAAAGGCGGCGGTTGCCGGTCACGGGGGTCAGATAGATGCCGGAGAGGGATTCTCCGAGGAGGCGGAAGTCGCTGATCTTGCTGAAATCTTTGATCGTCTGGGGAAGCAGGAGCGAGTGGCGGTTCGCATACCAAGCCACGGCCCATGGCATGTCCGAGGCGATGATTTCCTTTTCGCCATACCACTCACCGAGAATTGCGATGAAGGGGGGAACATAGGGCGGCCATTGGATGGCTGCGATGGGTTTGGAAACCAGGCGAGAAATGAGGGGCATGGCGGAAAGCAGGATCAGGAACAAAGGAAAAGCCCGCCTAATAGCCGGTGAAGGGATTTCCAGTCGGTTCCAAAGCTCCATGAGGAAAGCCAAGCCGTAGAAAACAAAAACGGGGAGGAAAAGGATATGAAGCTGGTTCGAGTGAACGGGACCGTCCACCCCGCATAGGGCCATTCCAAGCCAAGCCCCGAGCCACATCAGAACAATCGCCCATCGGAATCGGGCGGTGGGACCAACGGGAAATTTGTGGAGAAGCGAGGCGAAGAACATGAGCCCCACGAAGTTCATCCCAAGAAAGGAGAGAATCTGGCCGGTGTGGATGCGGAGGGCGGCCTGGAGGCGCGCAATGGGGCGCATGGTCTCGAGCGTCGGAGTATCTTTGAGGGAACGAAGGTAGCCGGATTCGGATTCCATGACGGGAGCGAGGAGTTCGTAGCCGGCAATGCCGAGGGGATGGCCGCAGACGATATGGTTCCGCCAAAGCCAGGGCGCTACGACAATCGCCGCGCCGACCAAGGCGGAAAGAATGGTGAGTGCACGGGGACGAATGGCGATTGCTGCGAAAACAAGCCAGGCGAGAAAAATCCATGCGGCGGCCCCATGGGCCAAAATCATGAGGCCGAAGAGGAGTCCGGTCGCGGCGGCAGAGACAAGGACGGAGCGGGATTGTTTTTTTTCCAAAGCCCGGAGCGTCGTCCAGCACACGCCTGAAAAAATCAGAAGCATGAGCATCTGTGGCAGGCCTGAAAGCGAGAACTCCCAAAACAAATCCGTAAGCAGGATGATCGCGCAGGCAGTGACAGCGAGATTTTGGTCGAACAACCGTCGTGCGATAAGGAACCAGACCACCATGGAGAGCAGGAAAAATAGGATCGAGGTGGCGGCGATCATGCGGTCGCCGATGTAGACCACATCGAGCGGGCCGAGCTTCCAGGAGGACTCGACGAGTTTCAGCGGCAGGGCGTTGAATAGAGGGTTGAGGGGCGACTGAAAGAAATCCGGGAAGTTTTCGGTGGGAATTGGTTTGCCTACCTTCTCGAGTTGCCTAATGGCAAAGGGCCGGAGGTATTTGGTGGAAAATCCATCGCCGGATGCGATCGAGCGGGCGATTTGGGCTTGGTCCATCGCGGTGGGCGAGGAGAGGCCGCGAAATTGAACGAAGAGATAGAGAAAAACCAAGGTCGCCACGGCGGCGGTCATAGCCAGCCAGCGGACAGCGGGCTTTTTGGTGAAATCCGCAACCTTGGCCACCTGAGCGTGGAGGTTGATGGATTTCCTCGGCTTAAGGGGTTCAGTAGGCGCGGCGGGTTCGGCGACCGTCTCTGGAGGCGCTTCAGGAGCAGGTTCGGGCGGCGCTTCCAGCTTCGCATCGGCGGGTTTGCGATCCCGTTTTTTAGGAACTGGCTTCTCGTCTTCGGGTTTTGGGAGTTTTTTTCCGCGAGGCTTTTTAGGTTTATCGACGGGGTCCTTGGCCTTCGGCGGGCGTCCGCGTCTTTTCGGCGGCAGCGGAATTTCCGCGTTTTCCTCGGTGTTTAGAGTATCCGACATGGGTTTCTACCGGGGGTTCCTTTTGAAGATGTTCAATTCCTTGAGGCGCCTATGGAGGGTTCGGCGGCTGATGCCGAGTTTTTTGGCGGCATCGCTCCGGTTGCCCCGGCAGTCCTCCAGAGCCCGCAAAATGAGGGCGGTCTCGGTGTCTTGGAGATTCCACTCACGACCGGCGGCGGGCTTTTCCAGAGCGGGTAGGGCACGCGGAGCACGCAGGACGGCCGGGAGGTCCTTCGGGGTGATTTTGGGGCCGGTGGCCATAACGACCCCGTGCTCGATGGCGGTGCGGAGTTCGCGGACATTGCCGGGCCAGTCGTAGTCGAGGATGTGTTGCATGGCCTCGGGGGAGAGTTCGCGGTGAGGCTTGCCATTCTCTAGGGCGCAATCCTTGAGGAACGCCTCGACCAAAAGGGGGATGTCCACCTTGCGATCCCGCAGCGGCGGCATGGTCAATGGCACAACATGCAGGCGGAAAAACAGGTCGTCGCGGAATTTTCCCTCGGCGACGAGTTTGGAGAGATCCTTGTTTGTCGCGGCGATCAAGCGCACATCGGCGGTGAGGGTTTCGCTGCCTCCCACCCGCTCGAAGGTTCTTTCACCGAGGACGCGAAGGATTTTGACTTGGGTGGTGAGATCGATCTCCCCGATTTCATCCAGAAAAAGCGTTCCCCCCTTGGCTTGCTCGAACCGGCCGATGCGGCGTTCCATCGCGCCGGTGAACGCTCCTTTCTCATGGCCGAACAACTCGCTTGCAAGCAACTCGGGCGTGAGAGCCGCGCAATGAACGGCGAGGAATTTTCCCTTGGCGCGAGGGCTGAGATGGTGGATGGCGTGGGCGGCGAGTTCTTTGCCAGTGCCGCTCTCGCCTTGAATCAAAACCGTCGCACGCGAATCGGCGACCTGTTTGATCGTCTCGAAAACCTCCACCATGACGGGCGAGCGGCCGATCATTCCTTCCAGCGTATTCTGGCGCTCGACCTTGGTGCGAAGCTCCTTGTTCTCGCGGGTGGTGTTTCTCTCGCGGATCGCGCGTTTGATGAGAATTTCCAGGCGGTCGATATTCACCGGCTTGGTAACGAAGTCGTAGACCCCACGCTTCATCGCCTCCACGGCGGTGTCCACCGAGCCGTAGGCGGTCATCATGATGCAGATCGGCGGGTTCGACTGACGCGAAATTTCCTCCACCAGCTCCATGCCATCGCGGGCGCCGAGGCGGAGATCGGTGAGAACCACATCGGCGCGGATGCTCTCCAGGGTTTTCAGCGCCCCATCGACATCTGGCGCGACATAGACCTCGAATTCCTCCTCCAGCGCATGGCGCAACCCGTCACGGGTGTTTTTTTCATCATCAACGATCAGCAGCGTGGGTGACATTTTGTCTCTTCAGAAGCCGTGGCGAATTCAGCTTCCTAAAAATTCGGTTCAGTACTCGCTCGAGGCGGGTTCGGGCGGAATGTAGGTCCCGGGAATGGTTTCGCAAATCCGCAATTTTGCGTTCCAACGGCCTCCGGATTCCACGCACCGGTTGATTGCCAAAAAGTCGGGATCGAAGCCGTGGATGGCAAAGAGGGTGAAATAATACCCCCCTGTGAGCAAAAGGGCCGCTCCAAGTAGGGTCACAAGCGCCTTGACTGGAACGAGCTCCCCAAGGGATTCCATAATATTCGAACGCGGAAAGGCGTCGTCGAGTTTTCCGGGGGGTTTATTCATCATTTGTTGGCGTATCAGCTTTTTCCGGACCGATCAACGGAATCGACGCATATTTCGAAAAATTATTTCGCGGCCTTCATACCGCTTGCCAGTAGAGGGTATTCGCTGAAGCATTCTTGCCATGAATCAGGTGAAAGACACCCTGCGCGCCACGGTGCGGATCGGATACGATGGTCGGGTGCACAAGCAATTTCGCGGCCCCAAGGCCGAGGAGCGCTTCGCCAATGAAGTGAAGGTGCTCCAGTATCTCGAGAAGCGGAAGTGCCCGTTCGTGCCGCGCCTTCTGGAGCACGATGCGGCGGCCCTGCGGATGGTGACATCCAACTGCGGAATGCGCGTGGATCACTTGGACGACGAGCGTTTGAAGGAATTGTTCGCCGAGCTCGAAAAATTCGGAGTTCGGCACGACGACGCCGAGATGCGGAATGTGACCTACCGGCAAGCCGACGGGAGGTTTTGCCTGATCGATTTTGAATTCGCGACCATCCTCGATCCGAAGGAGGCCAAATGAAAAAAAAGCCGAAACCCTCCATGCCGGCCCTTTCATGGAGCGGGCACACGGATTGCGGGAAGATTCGCAAAAATAACGAGGATTCGTTTTTGGGTCTAATGATCGACGCCGGGGGGGTCCGGTATCTCGGGAAAATTGGCGAGGCGGAAACCTCGGACGCGGATTTTGTTTTCGCGGTGAGCGATGGTATGGGGGGCGCGCAGGCGGGAGAGTTCGCCAGCAAGATCGCGGTCGAAAAAATCACCAAAATTCTGCCTCCGCTCTTTCGCAGGAATTCGGCCGATTCCTCGGGCGGGATGGGTGATGCGCTCCGTGAGTTATTTGCCGAGATTCACAAGTCGCTATCGTATCTGGGCTCGAGCTACGAGGAATGCCGCGACATGGGTGCCACGCTGAGCCTCTGCTGGTTCATGCCGGGGCGGATGTATTTCGCGCATGTGGGGGACAGCCGGATTTATCGTCTGCCCAAAAACGGGCCGATGAGTCAGATCACCGAGGACGACACCTATGTCGGCTGGCTCTATCGCAACGGACAGATCAACGAGCGCGAGGCGAAAACCCACCCGCGCCGCAATGTGCTGCAGAAATCGCTAGGTGGCGGGCAGCAATTCACGGAACCCCAAGTCGGGGCCGTGGCTATCGAACCTGGTGACCGGTTTTTGCTCTGCACGGATGGTGTGACAGATGGGATTTACGACGAGCGCTTGGAAGAGTTTCTCCGCGAGGCTGGAACCGAGCCTGGCAAGGAAATGGTGCGCCTGGCGGTGGAGGCCTCCGGCCGGGACAATGCCACGGCCGTGGTAGTCGATGCCCGGGAATTTTAGGATCGAAACAAGACGCGTTCGGCTACTTCAGCAATCGCCGCAGATAGGCACCGTAGCTGGATTTTCCGAGCCGGGCGATTTGCTTTTCCAGATCGGCTCGGTCGATCCAATGGTTCCGAAGAGCGATTTCCTCGAGGCAGGCGATTTTCAGGCCCTGGCGGCGTTCGATCACGCTGACGAATTCGGCGGCTTCCATCAGCGATTCATGCGTGCCGGTGTCCAGCCATGCCGTGCCACGGCCGAGTTGTTCGACATGGAGGTTGCCCGCCTCGAGATAGCGGCGATTGAGATCGGTTATCTCGAGTTCTCCGCGTGCCGAGGGTTTAAGGTTCGCAGCGATTTCGACGGCGCGGTGGTCGTAGAAATAGAGTCCGGGGACCGCGAAGTTGGATTTCGGTTTGGTGGGTTTTTCCTCGAGGGAAAGGACGCGGCCGTCGGGGGCGAATTCGACGACGCCGTAGGCCGATGGCTCGGCGACATGGTATCCGAAGATCGTCGCGCCATCCAGGCGGGCGTCGGCATTTTCCACCGCCTCGGAAAAATACTGGCCGTAAAAAATGTTGTCACCGAGGACGAGGGCTGAGGGCCGGTTGCCGATGAATTCCGCTCCGATGTGGTAGGCCTGTGCGAGACCTTCGGGGCGGGGTTGCTCGGCGTATTGAAGCGAAATGCCGAATTGAGATCCGTCGCCGAGGAGGCGTTGGAAGAGCGGCAAATCCTCGGGCGTGGAGATGAGCAAAATTTCGCGAATGCCGGAAAGTAGGAGAACCGACAACGGGTAGTAGACCATCGGCTTGTCGTAGACAGGCATGAGCTGCTTGCTGACGGCGATGGTGAGCGGGTAGAGGCGGGTGCCGGAGCCGCCGGCGAGGATGATGCCCCGGCGCTGGGAGTCGTGTTTCATATCAGAGGATGGAATTGAGCACAGAGCACGGAGAGCAAAGAGGAGAATTTATTTGGAAGAACCGAGGCGTTCACGGCTGTAGCGGGTTTTGGTGATTTCGTCGGCCCAGGCGCGGTTCGACAAATACCAATCGACGGTTTTGGCGAGGCCAGTTTCGAAAGACTCGCGGGGCGACCAG
>JBMTBF010000054.1:0-8085 GCA_049429585.1 Terrimicrobiaceae bacterium
GCGCCTTCGCCGCGAACGAGCACAAGCGGGTGGTGGTCCGGTTCGCACCAATCGCGCATCGGCGTGAAGGGATGCCAGAGGTGCGCCTTGTCGAGCGCCTCCAATTCCCCCGTGTTCCAAACATCTCGCATCGGTGCGGACTTTGGCTGATAAAGCGCCCCGCGTGAATTCGAAACCCGCCACCCCGCAAAGTCTCGTCCGCCTGCTCGTTTATCCGGTCGCGGTCGTGCTTTTGGCCTGTATGATGTAGCCGCCGCTCTACTGGGCCGGGAGCTTTCTCGCCGAGGCCGGGATTTTGCCGATCGTCGAGGGGATTCCTTTCCATCGTTATTTCAGCCGGAGCGTTCAAATCTCAGCCCTTCTCCTGCTCTGGCCCGCGTTTCGCTGGGTCGGAATCCAGCGGATTTCCGTGTTGGGGATCGATCCGAATCCCAATTGGAAACGCGATCTGGCGATCGGCTTCGTGCTGGCCTTCCTTCCGGTCCTCGCCTTGGGCGCGGGGTATTTTTTCTACGGAGTGTATGAATTCCGACCGGACTGGGAGGGCGCGAAGTTTTTTCGGGTGCTAGGCACGGCCTGCGTGGTTTCGGTGATCGAGGAGTTTCTCTTCCGGTGTGTTTTTCTTGGAGTGTGCCTGATAGCCATGGGACGCTTGGCAGCCGTGGGAATGTCAGCCGTGATTTTCGCCGCGGTTCATTTTTTAAAAACCTCGAAACAGGCGCTGGAGGCTCCGGTGACATGGGCAAGCGGGTTTGAGCAGTTGCCGCTCTTGTTTTCCTCCGCTCCGCCGTGGCCCTTGCTCGGGTGGGGGTTTTTGTCGCTTCTGATCGCAGGAATCCTTCTCGCTGTGGCGACGATCCGGACCCGATCCCTCTTTCTGGCGATCGGCCTCCATGCCGGGTGGATCTTCGGGCAGCAGGGAATCCAAATCCTCGGGAAATTCGACATCAAACCCGATGACCGACTCCTCCCGTGGCTCGGTGAGAATGTCGTGAGCGGCGCGGTTCCGACCGGGTTGGTCCCCTTGGCCGTTTTGGGTTTTACAGGGATTCTGATCGCCTTGTCTTTTCGTCATGCCATTCGCGATCGCCAAACCTCTTGAGGCCCTGCGCTCGCTGTTTTTTCCCACCCATTGTGCGGGTTGCGCGCGGCGGGTGGAGGACGGGAGCGATTGGTGCGAGGGATGTGCCGCCGCGATCGAACGCGTGAAGCCTCCCCGCTGTGAGGTCTGCTCCCAGCCTTATGATGGAGTGACCTCCGAATTCACCTGCCCGAACTGCCGGGGCGAGGAGTTTTCCTTCCTCTGCGCTGTCACGGTCGCCCGCAGTCAGCGCACGATGCGCGAGGTTCTCCATCGCTTGAAATACAACCGCGAAATGTGGCTCGCCCGCGTGTTGGCGGAGATCCAAGCCGAGGGCTTCAAAGATTCCCGATTCGAGGGCGTTGCGTTCGATGCCCTGATTCCCGTCCCGCTCCACCCGCGCCGCCTGCGCGAGAGGCAGTTCAACCAAGCCGCCATTCTCGCGGAGCATCTCTCCCGATCCTCAAAAATCCCCGTTCGCGATCTGCTGAACCGAACCCGCTACACCGGCACGCAAACCCGCCTCAACCGGAAGGCCCGAAGGCAAAACTTGCGCGACGCGTTTTCCCTGCGCCAGAATGCCGATGTGACCGATTTGGACCTGCTTCTTGTGGACGATGTTTTGACAACGGGATCGACACTCGACGCCTGCGCCGCCATCCTCCTCGAAAACGGAGCCCGGTCCGTCCGGGCCCTCACGGTCGCCCGCGGATAAAATTTCACACCCATGGCCATCTTCAAAAAACCCATCCTTCGCTCCCTCGCCAGCAAGACCCGCGAAATGCCCACCGGTCTTTGGACCAAGTGCCCGTCCTGCTCCGAGGTCATCCACAACCTCGCGCTGGAGGACAATTTGCAGGTCTGCCCGAAATGCAGCCACCACTTCAACCTCGGCTCCCGCGAGCGCATCGCCAGCCTTGTCGACCCCGATTCGTTCGAGGAGCACGACGCCTCGATGTCTTCGGTCGATCCTCTCGGTTTCAAGGGTGTCACGACCTATACCGACCGACTCAAATCCTACAAACAAAAGACCGGCCTTGTGGATGCCGTTACGACCGGAACCGCCAAAATCAACAACCATCCTGTAGGCCTCGGCGTGATGGATTTCAACTTCCTCGCTGCGACGATGGGCTCGGTCGTCGGCGAAAAAATCACGCGCATTATCGAACATTCCACGAAGCAGAAAATGCCCGTCATCCTTGTCTGCGCATCGGGTGGAGCGCGGATGTATGAAGGCATGCTGAGCCTCATGCAGATGGCGAAAACGAGCGGCGCCCTCGCTCTTCACGCCCAAGCCCGCCTTCCTTACATCACGATTCTTACGAACCCCACCACGGCGGGAGTGATGGCCAGCTACGCATCGCTGGGGGACATCATTATCGCCGAGCCGAAAGCCATGATCGGCTTCGCCGGGCCGCGTGTGATCCGCGAGACAACGCACCAAACCCTCCCTCCCGATTTCCAGACCGCCGAGTTCCTTGAAAAACACGGCTTGATCGACCTTATTGTCGAGCGCTCGAAAATGCGCTCCACGCTGGGAGACATTCTCGGCTATCTCGGCGCGAAGTGACCCCCGAAGAGGCTCTTGACTGGCTTTATGCCTCGGAGTCCACGGGCATCAAGCTGGGTCTCGAAAACACCAACCGCCTTCTCGCCGCCTGCGGACATCCCGAGCGGCGCCTGCGGTTTCTCCATATCGCGGGAACAAACGGAAAGGGTTCCACCTGTGCGATGCTCGACTCGATCCTGCGCCGGGCGGGTTATTGCACCGGACTCTACACCTCTCCGCATCTCGTGGATTTTCGGGAACGCATCCGAGTCGATGGGGAAATGATCCCGCGGGAGGATTTGGCCGAGGGTCTTTCGCGCCTCCGGGAGGTGGTGCGTGATTGGCTTCATGGCCCGACTTTTTTTGAAATTTCAACTGTTCTGGCCATCGATCATTTCGCGCGTTCAGGCTGCGACATCGTGGTTCTCGAAACCGGCATGGGCGGGCGGCTGGACTCCACGAATGCCGTGACGCCGCTGGTCTCGACGATCACACCGATCGACATGGACCACATGCAATGGCTCGGGGACACGCTGGAAAAAATCGCCGCCGAGAAAGCCGGTATCATCAAGCCCGGAATCCCTGTCGTTTCCGCTCCCCAGCAACCTGCTGCCGCCGAGGTTTTGCGGACAACCACCCTCGATCGAGGCACCTCGATCCGGATTGTTGCCGAGCCCTGTGCCCTTCCGCTCTCGCTCGCCGGGGTTCATCAAAAATGGAACGCCGCGCTCGCGGTCGAAACTCTTCGCGCCAGCGACCTCGCCATTTCCGAGTCCGCCATTCGTGACGGTCTGCTCGCCACCGAATGGCCGGCACGGTTTCAGCGGGTAGGGGAGCGTTTCATTGTCGACGGTGCCCACAACTCCCATTCCGCTACGGCTCTCGTCCAAACTTGGCGCGAGGTTTTCGCCGGCTGCCAAGCCACGGTCGTTTTCGGCGCCCTAGCGGACAAAGACTACCCTGAAATCCTCGCGCTCCTCGAGCCTCTCGCGGCGCGTTTTCTTTTTGTGCCTGTCGAGAATCCACGGACTGAATCCCCCGCCGTCTTGGCCCCCCGCGTCCATCGTCCCGCGCACATCCACGCCACGCTCGAATCCGCCCTTCGCGCCTCCCTCGATTTTCCCGAACCGGTTCTGGTGACTGGATCGCTCTTCCTCGCCGGCGAGGCGCTTCGGGTTTTCGAGCAAAATCCCGCTTTGCGGGCTTGTGATGGCCTCGCGCCCGGCTAGTCTTTTCGCTCTGTCCGGCGCTGGATGGCCGGCGAACTTTTCCACATGAAAATCTACATAGACGGCGAATTTTACGACAAAGAGAACGCGAAGATTTCGGTGTTCGACCACGGATTGCTCTACGGCGACGGCGTTTTCGAGGGTATCCGGTTTTACAAGGGACGGGTCTTCCGGTTGGAGGAGCACATCGACCGCCTGTTCGATTCCGCCCGCGCGATAGCTCTGAATATCGGGTTGGAAAAATCCGCCGTCATCGAGGCCACGCTGGAGACAATCCGCCAAAACAACCTCCAGGATGGCTACATTCGTCTCGTCGTCACGCGCGGTGTGGGGGATCTCGGGCTCAACCCGATGCTCTGCCCGAAGGCGTCAATGTTCATCATCGCCTCGAAGATCACGCTCTACCCGGCCGAAAAATACGAAAACGGCCTCGATGTCGTGACCTGCTCGACCCGCCGCATCCCGCATGGCGCGCTCAGTCCGATGGTGAAGTCGCTCAACTACCTCAACAATGTCATGGCCAAGATCGAGGCCCAGAACGCCGGCGCGGGCGAGGGCCTCATGCTCAACGAGCAGGGCTTCGTCTCCGAGTGCACGGGCGACAACATTTTCATCATTAAAAACGGCGTCATCTCCACCCCGCCGATCGCCGCCGGTGCATTGGCGGGCGTCACCCGCGCGGTGGTTTTCGAACTCGCCGCCGAACTCGGCATTCCGATCCGCGAACCGATGATGACGCGCTACGACATTTTCACCGCCGACGAGTGTTTTCTCACCGGCACGGCGGCCGAGGTCATCCCGGCAGTGAAGCTCGACACGCGCTTGATCGGCGATGGCAAGCCCGGCCCCATGACCCGCCAACTCATCGGGCGTTTCCGCGAGTTGACAGCAACCACCGGCACACCGATCTATAGCTGACCAAAACGATGCAGTGCGATGTTTGCCACACCAAGGAAGCAACGGTTTTTCTGACCCAAATCGTGGACGGGAAAATGCAGAAAGTGAACCTCTGCGAATCCTGCTCCAAAGAGAAAGGCGTCAACGACCCGACTGGTTTCGCGCTCGCGGACCTGCTTCTTGGCATTGGCGACTCGCAGGAGATTGAAAAAAATCCCGCCGCCGTGAAATGCCCCGTGTGCGGTTTCACCCAGGCGGATTTCAAAAAAACCGGGCGCCTCGGTTGCAGCAACTGCTACTCGGTCTTCGACGACGGCATTGCGCCGATGCTCAAAAACATGCACAAGGGCACGGCCCATACCGGCAAAACCCCGGCGAAATTCCACATGACCCGCCAGCGCGACGAGAAACTCAAATCCCTGCAGGACAAACTCAGCCAAGCCGTTGCCGCCGAGGAATTCGAGAAAGCCGCCGACCTCCGCGACCAAATCCGCCAAATCGAGGCGGAACTCGTCTAAATGAAATTCTCCCGCATCATTGCCAACTCCGGCGAGTGGCTTTCCGGCGATGGCCCGAACCGCCAGATTGTCGTCAGCAGTCGCGTCCGCCTCGCCCGAAATCTTCGCAACAAGCCATTCCCCGGCTGGGCGAAAAAAGCCGAACGCCTCGAGGTGATGGGTCTCGTGAAGTCCGCGGTCGAGGCCTTGCCCGAGATGGAGGAGTCCTACTCGGAGCCGCTGGAATCCCTTTCGCCGCTGGAAAAACAAGTTCTCGTCGAGCGACACCTCATCAGCCGCGAGCACGCGGCGAAGGCCGTTGGCAGCGCGGTCGTCACGAATGCCCGCCAGTCCCTCAGTGTCATGATCAACGAGGAGGACCACCTCCGCATGCAGGCGATCTGCTGCGGGCTCCAGCTCGGGAATGTTTTCGACATGATCAACCGAGTGGACAGCGAGTTGGAGTCGTCCCTGGATTACGCGTTCGACGCCCATCTTGGTTATCTCACCGCCTGCCCGTCGAATGTCGGCACCGGCATGCGCGCCTCCGCCATGCTTCACCTTCCGGCGCTCGTGATGAGCGACCAGATCAACAAGATCATCAACTCGGTGAACAAAATCGGCCTCGCCGTTCGCGGCCTCCACGGGGAGGGGACCGAGGCGATGGGGAACCTTTTCCAAGTCTCGAACCAAACCACGCTCGGCGAAACCGAGGAGGAAATCATCGGCCGCCTGAACCGCGTCATCGAGCAGATCATCGAGCATGAGCAGAACGCCCGCGCGCTCCTCGCACAGCGCAAACCGGTCACCCTTCACGACCAGATCGGCCGCGCTTACGGCATCCTGTGCCAAGCCTTTTCGATGAGTTCCAAGGAGGCCCTGAATCTCCTTTCGGTCATCAAGCTCGGCATCGACCTTGATGTTTTTCCGGAGGCCCACCGATTCCCGGTCGATGAGCTTTTCATCGAAACCCAGCCCGCCCATTTGCAAAAAGGCGCGCAGGTCCAGAAAATGTCCTCTGAGGAAAGGGACACCTTGCGCGCCACCATCATTCGCGCCAAACTCAACCAGATGCCGGCACCGGATGTTTCACGGCTCAAAATCTCGGTTCCAGCCGCCAATTCCAAATCATGATGAACAACTTCACTCCCCGCGCCCAACAGGTTCTCGCCCTCGCCCGCAAGGAGGCCGACCGCTTCAATCACAACTATGTCGGCACCGAGCATCTTCTCCTCGGCCTCATCAAACTCGGCCAGGGCGTGGCCGTGAATGTCCTCCAAAAAATGGGCCTCGACCTTGAGACCGTTCGCATGGAGGTCGAAAAGCAGGTCGGCTCCGGTCCCGAGACCAAGATGGCGGGAAATATTCCCTACACGCCCCGCGTGAAGAAGGTCCTTGCCCTCGCCGGCAAGGAGGCGAAGAGCCTCCAGCACTCCTATGTCGGCACCGAGCATATCCTCCTGGGCCTCCTCCGGGAAGGCGAAGGCGTCGCCGCCCGGGTTCTGAAAAACCTCGAAATCGACATCGAGCGCACCCGCAACGAAATCCTCAAGGAACTCGACCCGAATTTCGCCCCGTCCGAGGACGACGATTCCGTGCCCGCCGAAGCTTCGGGTGGATCGAAGACCTCCACCAAAACTCCGGCCCTCAAATCCTTCGGTCGCGACCTCACCGAGCAGGCCCGCAAAGGCGAACTCGATCCCGTCATCGGCCGCGCCGACGAGATCGAGCGCATCATCCAAATCCTCTGCCGCCGCACCAAAAACAACCCCGTCCTCATCGGTGAGGCGGGCGTCGGCAAGACTGCGATCGCCGAGGGCCTCGCCCAGGAAATCATCGCCGGGAATGTCCCGGAAATCCTCCGCGAGAAGCGCGTCATCACCCTCGACCTCGCCCTTATGGTCGCCGGCACGAAGTATCGCGGCCAGTTCGAGGAACGCATCAAGGCGGTGATGGACGAGATCCGCCGCACGAAAAATGTCATTCTTTTCATCGACGAACTCCACACGCTCGTCGGTGCCGGTTCCGCCGAGGGCGCGATGGATGCCTCGAACATCATCAAACCCGCCCTCAGCCGCGGCGAACTCCAGTGCGTCGGCGCCACCACGCTGAACGAATACCGGAAATACATTGAAAAGGACGCCGCGCTCGAGCGCCGCTTCCAGCAGGTGAAGGTCGAGGCTCCGACCGTCGAGCAGACGATCCAAATCCTCCAAGGCATCCGTCCGAAATACGAAGCCCACCACAAGGCGAAGTTCCTCGACGAGGCCCTCGAAGCCGCCGCCAAACTCTCCGACCGCTACCTCACCGGCCGCTTCCTGCCCGACAAGGCGATCGACCTTGTGGACGAAGCCGGTTCCCGCGCCCGCATCGCCGCGATGACCCGCCCACCGAATGTGAAGGACATCGAGGAGGATATCGAAAAAATCCGACTCGAGAAGGAAGCCGCCATCAAGGCCCAGGACTTCGAAAAAGCCGCCGCCCTTCGCGACACCGAGAAGCAGACGAAGGAAAAACTCGACTCCATCCTCGCCGAGTGGCGAACCCACAAGGAGGAAAAGGAGGTTGTCGTTTCGGCCGACGAAATCATGCATGTCCTCTCCAAGTGGACCGGCGTTCCGCTCTCCCGCATGGAGCAGCAGGAAACCGCCAAGCTCCTCGCGATGGAGAAGGAACTCGAGGACAAGGTCATCGGCCAAAACGAAGCCGTCGTCGCGATCAGCAAGGCTCTCCGCCGCTCCCGCGCGGATCTTAAAGATCCGAAGCGCCCGATCGGGTCGTTCATTTTCCTCGGCCCCACAGGTGTTGGAAAAACCTTCCTCGCCCGCACCC
>JBMTBF010000055.1:0-8053 GCA_049429585.1 Terrimicrobiaceae bacterium
CCGCCAAACCCTTCAGCCAGCGTATGGCCGAAGGCGCCCAATCCTTCCGCGACCGCTTCGCCAACCGCGACAAACCCGCCGCCGACCAGCCCGCCGCCGAAAAACCCAAATCACTCAAAGACCGAATGGCCGAAGGCACGAAGGATTTCCGCGACCGCATGGCCGGGAAAGACGCCGTGGACAAACCCGGCCAGAGCGGCAAGACCGACACCGCCGCCCGAGGCGGCGACAAAGCCAAGTCCTCCCTCGACACCCTCGTCGGCGACATCAAGACCCTCCTCGAAAAAATCGAACCCCGCCTGCCCGTCGCCGCCCTCGTATGACCACGATCTATTCCGCCACAGGCACCTTCCCGCTCAAAATCCGCGAGTCCACTTCCACGCGCTTCTCCGGACTTATCGAGTATTCCGCGTCTTACCTTGTCGAAAAAGGCTCAACACCTCCTGGCTTTTCCGTTGGCGTCCTCATCGCCACCACCTCGGGGTCTGTTTCGATCTACCCTGGCGTCCGCATAACCAGAGCCAACGACAACGCGTTCGATGAAATGGAGGTCACGGCCTACGGCCACAACATTTTCGGAAACAACCGCGTCGTCTACGGCACAGAGGTGCTGGAGTTGTCGCAAACATTCCAGACCCTTGACCAAACTCAGGATCCCCCGGTCGCCACAAGCTGGACGGTCTACGAATCATGGCGATGCGAAACTGTTACGAAGCACAGCGTGATTCGAAATGATTCTGCTAATTACTCGGACCCGTCTAATAGTTTGGAGCGGAGCATGATTCGGCGGTTGGTCGTTGGCGAGGTTGCCAATGGCGGCAGGGACAGCTTGCGCATCGTTTGGAATACTGGTCGCCGCGATGTCTCACGCACAAATTTTGGCGCATGGGATGAAGTCGCCGTGATGAAAGGCTACATTCCGGAGGTCTCATGAAGTTCCCGGTTGACTTCGAGCAGAAGGCCCAAGCCGCGCGCTCAGCCAGCGGCGGCGGCTACCCCGTGCAGATCAGTTCGGCCGACCTCATGGCAAACTTCGCCTATGCCGCGCTCGATGCCAAGAGCGTCGTGCAAGGTGCTCCGCAACCTTTCTCGACCACGCAGGAGAATCAAGGCGGCACAAAGACCGTGCGGATGCTCACCTTCAACCCACCCCCGCCGACGGACGGCAAAACCTATGTCTTCGCCTTCTCCGGGGGAGCCTTTAAATGGCTCCCGACTGAGGAGTGCTGAGTTTTGACATGGAAGAATAAGCAATGATCGAAATTCCGAGTGGCCAGATTTTGTATGGGAACGCTTACGCTCCATTTTCTGGAAGCTTTTTATCGACCGGGCAAATCGATTCATGGAGCGCAACTGGGTTACCTTCGGGGTTTGAAATAGACAAAACCACAGGCGAGGTAACGGGAACCGCAACAATGGTTCAGAACTACCCGCTGACGATTGTCGCCAAAAAGCATCTAAGGCTCTCTCAAATTGCAGGCGGATGTTTAGGAATCACTACTTCAGGCGATCTTGCCCAGTGGGCGCATGCTGGCGGGGAGTTGTTTTTCTCCGAGCTTCCGGCCCATGCCAATTTAGTAAGTGCCGATCATAATGTCGTAGCCAATGCGGCTGGGCAGGTTTTTTGCTTTAACTGTAGCACCCCGCTTGCTGGCATTTCAGGCGTCACCAAAGTTCGCTCTGGATTCAACCACTATCTTGGTCTGAAAAGCGATGGGACGGTGGTTGCGTGGGGGGCTTTTGACGAGTTGGAAGCTGTTCGGGAAGCCATACTCACAGTGCCTTCGACGGCCGTGAATGTTATCGATGTTTGCGTAGGCAGATATTATTCTTTGGCTCTTAAAAGCGATGGCACCGTAGTTGCTTGGGGAATTAATTTATTTGGCCAGACGAGCATCCCAGAAGGATTAAACTCTGTCGTAGCCATTGCCGCCGGCCAAAATTTATCTTTTGCTCTAAAATCTAATGGGGATGTCGTCATTTGGGGCAATTACGAAGGAACGACAGTTTCAGGCGACATTCTAGCACAAAATGTTTCCCGTATTTTTGCCGGTGACCTTGGAGGAAGTGAAGCTTTTATTCTTATAAACGAGGATGGATCAGGATACGCGAAAGCTATCAAAGCTTTTACAGGATTAAGCTTTTCCGCCGTTGGGATCGATGATTTCGTTTGCCCAAAAAGCCACGATTACGGCAATAATACATATAACCCAAATTATACAGACTTTTTAATTTTAAGTGGAGGGGTTCTCGAGACTTTGATCGGGCGAGAATACCCGCAATATGCACCCGCCGCTGAAGAGTCAACACAGCAAGCAACGCTTAGCATTCTTGGCGGAACGCCAATCATCAAACCAGACCAAGTTTTAACTGGAAAAATTGGTGCTTTATTTATTGAGCGAGTGCAACTTGAAGACAAGTTCAACCGCACCGTAGATTCTTGGAGCGCCACAGGTCTGCCACCTGGACTCGGGATCAACGAAACCACAGGCGACATCATCGGAGTCTCGCCTGAGATTGCGGGGGAGTGGAGCGTTTCCGTCACGGCGACCGGTCCCGGCGGAACCGACACCGAATCTCTCTCTATCATCATCGAAGCCGGCGCGCCGATCATTTCGCCAGATCAATCTTTTAACGGAAAAGTAGGGGATTCGTTTAATGCAACGCCGAGCCTTGAAGACGAAGCAAACCGCCCGGCAGAGAGCTGGACTGCCACCGGTCTCCCAACAGGGCTTTCGCTCAACCTCTCCACTGGAGAGATCAACGGCACTCCGACCGCAAAAGGCTCTTTTGTTTCGTCTTTAAGAGCCACAGGCCCAGGAGGAGTTGGCAATGCTACAGGCATTACATTTGCCATTGCCGAAGGCACTCCGATTATTTCCCCAGCACAAACTGGATCGGGTAAAGTTGGAACGGCATTTAGTAAAACATTTACACTCACCGATTCAATAAACCGCCCAGCTACCGAATGGAGTGCCGAGGGACTACCAAGTTGGGCTTCTCTCGACTCAGTAACCGGGGCAATCACCGGCACTCCGGAAGATGTCGAGACCGCAACGATCACGCTCACGGCCACCGGACCCGGCGGCTCGGACACCGAGACAGCGACAATCTCCATCGCCATCGGCGTGCCTATCATCACTGCCGGGCAGACATTCGCCGGTAAAGTCGGTGATGCGTTCTCGGCAAATATCTCGCTCGATGATGCTCTCGACCGCCCTGCCACCGCATGGGCCGCCACGGGCCTGCCCTCGGGCCTCTCGATCAACTCATCCACAGGGGCGATCACCGGAGCACCCGCAACCATTGGCTCTTTTACTGCGAGCATCGCCGCATCAAATGGCGCAGGGATCGGAGCCTCACAGAGCGTCGGATTCACCATTGAGGCTGGCGCTCCTGTCGTCGCTCCAAACCAATCGCTCTCCGGCACCGTGGGCTTGGCCTTTTCCGCAGGCATTGCGCTCACCAACTCCGCGAACCGCCCCGCCACCTCCTACACCTTCACCGGCCTTCCCGCGTGGGCGGCGACCAACTCCTCCACCGGCCTCATAACTGGCACGCCGACAGCCACAGGCACCACGACCTTTTCGGTGACAGCCACCGGCCCCGGCGGCACCAGTGAGGCCACCAATGTCTCGCTCGTTATTTCCGCCAGCGGCGGCGGTGGCGGTGGAGGCGGAGGGGGAGGGGGAGAAACTACCACTCGTTTTATGCTCGCTCCAAACCAAACATTCACCGCCTCGCTCGGCTTTCCTTTCGAGGCCACTCCAGTTCTCCTACAAGGCACCGTCGACACATGGTATGCCAGTGGACTGCCCGGCTGGGCCACAATCAACCCCACCACCGGCGAGATCACCGGCACGCCGACCTTTTCGGGCGTGACCGCTTTCAATCTCAGCGCAATCGATTCAGAGAATAACTACTCAAGCGCACAGGCCACGCTTGCCGTAACAGCGTGGAATGTCCGGGAGATTTTCGTGGATGTCCGTGAAAGGAAAATCCTATCAGTCGCCAACAGCCGATATCCGCTCTCCAAGATCACCCTCAAGCGCGACGACAAGATCCCATTCCGCATCATCTTCGTGGACGAAGAGACTCCTTTCAGTATCCCCGAGTCGTTCTCTGTCTCCGTGGGCTTGAAGAAAAATTTCAACGACGAGGAATATCTCGCCTTCTCTCCAGACATCTCCGGCACGCTGGACCTCTCGAGCGAGCCCATCCAGGAGCTTTTCCTCGGCGGCGCGGAATCTTCCACCGGATTCTTCGAGGTCAAATGGGAGGACGCCACGAGCGCCTTCCGCACCGTGAAGCTCCCCGCTGAAATCCAGAACTCCGTCATCCGTGGCAACGACTACACAGCCGCCGCCTACTTCGGGGCCGATGCCGGAAGCACAACCGCCAGCACATCCGCCGAAGTCCGTGCCATCAGCGCGCCGATCTTCGGCCCGGCTAAAGGCAACAGCTACACGATCCCGATATCCCCCGGCGACACCCGCGTCACCATCGCCTATCCATCAGCCCTCGGCGACCTCGCCAGCGTGCGTTACGCGCAGTTTAATAATGCCGAAGTGCTCGACACTTTTGTCAAGACCACCGTGGAAGTCTCTGCCTCTGGAAGCTCCGCCACCACCTACTCGGTCTACACCTACACAGCCGGCATTCCATTCGAGGATTTCGCCACCTACACGGTCACGATCTAATGCCTACCCCACTCTCCATCCCTAAAGGCTTTCGGCGCCTCAACGATTTCGCGCTCGACCCGAGCTGCATTTTCACGACCAAAGAATCGTTGGATGAATACGCCTCCACGAATCCTACGGCCTACCCCGGCCAGACCTGCGCCGTCGTGCTTGGCGAATCCGCCGAGCTGTATGTGCTCAATGCGCAAAAACTCCCAGTCATCGCCTCCGGCTCCGGTGGCGGCAGCCAGCTTGCCGAATACCTCGAAGCTCGCCAGATCGTCCTGACCGGCGAGCAGGCTGAGGAAACCACGCTCACGCTCCGCGAGCCGCTAACCGATCCGCTCTATCACCGCCCGACCCAAGCCAGCCTCCCAGGCCAGCGCGGTTGGCTCTCCGGCGTCTCCAATGTCACCATCACCAGCGAGGTCGAAGGAGAACAGATCACCACGCCGCTCACCGCAGGGCAGGATTTCGTTTTTTTCCCGGACCGCCAGTGCTTTTATTTCACCAACCCAGAAACCGAAGGCGCGATCAGCATCGTCGGCAGCGCCTCGCGGAATTTCATCGATTTCGGAGTCAGCATGACCAAGCAGGTGGCGGCCTCCTCGAGCGTGCAGACCACGATCCCGATCGACTTGCCCGATTTTGAAATCCTCACCTGCTCGGTCGTGAGCCCCGACAAAGGCACCGAGGCGATTCCTGATTTCTATTTCGATAAATCCACCGCCACGATTCTTTTTAAAAGCGACATCACTTCCTCGGCAGTCGTGGCTTATTTTGCCACGGACCTGGGAGAGGTGAAAATGAGCGGCATGTCACTTACCGCAGGGAACCAGCTCTCGATCTCCAAAGACCTCTGGCCCAGCATCGACGGCGTGTCCGTGGATGGCGTGGCGCTTGCCCCGGCAGACTACTCATTTGCCAACAACCAAATCCTCCTCGCCACCCCGGTCACAAATAGCCTCGTCACTATCTTTGGCCCGCAGACTGAATACAGCGCCAAACTTACCGGCGCCACAGTCAACCTCCCCACCGCCCTCCTCCGCGCCACCCGCGTCGAGTGCTCCCCGCCGACCACCATCAACGGCCAAGAATGGCAGGGGCTATATTACCCGCTTTTTATTTTAGAAAAAATCGAAGGTTCCACCTCCGACATCTTGCATCTCGGAGGCACTTGGCCAAGCGGGCAGGCCGATGGCACTTTCACGATCACTGCCGCATTCCGCCCAACCAACGACATCGAGGATACATTTACCTACAGCTTCACTTACTGGCCAGGGAACGCCATCGAACTCCCCGCCAAGCTCGACAATGTCCATACGATGCAGGCAGCAAATACCACCGGCCTCGTCGTTTTTGATCCCGACACGCAAACACTCCTGTTTTCAAAAGAACGCGTCGGCACTCTGCAATACAGCGCCACGCACCGCGCTTACGAAGGGCTCGCGCTTGGTGGCGAAACACTCGAAATCGTCGAGGAAATCCCCGGAATCTACGCCACCACATGCGGCACCGGCCACTACATCTCCACGCTCCGCACATTCTCCCCCCCGCTTGATTGGTATGAGTGGTGGGTTGCAGAATGGGGCCGCAAGCTCGTGCAGATCGTCGACTCGCAAAACATCATCATCTACCAAGACGAAAGCCCGAACGCGTTCGCCAAATCCCGCCCAGGCTACACCGCGCTCGAGCTCAAGCCGCTAACGCTCAAGCTCCCGCTCGCCGCGCTCTACCCCACCTCCAGGCGCAACGACGACACATTTTTCCAAGAAGCCTTCCAACCCGATTTCCTCGGCACCACCTTCTCATCCTCCACATTCCCTGAGTTGGACGACACCCAGCGCTACGCCGCCGACTCCATCGCGTCTGGAAAAACAATTACCCTATCCAGCAACACCTCGGCGCCCGTTCGCGGCGTCCAAGGTGCGAGCTTCACCGGACCCAAGCCAACCTTCTACGCTGGGCAGACCGTTCCCTACATCGCCCTCGCCACTTACAAATGGTTCGTCGTGAAATGCACGAACCCCGCTGGCAACTCGGCTTTGACATCCGGCCAAAACTACCTGCTCTGCGTGAATAATGTCCACCTCGACTCCAAAGCCATCATGGTCAACATAACGAACGAAGGATTCAATGTCGCTGCCGACATCTACCCAATAAGGAGGCCAAACTAATGCCCGGAAATGGCGGCGGAGGAGGAGGAGGAGGAGGCGGCGGCGGCGGCGGTGGTGGAGGCGGCGGCGGCGGTGGGAACACCTGCATGTGTGTCCCTCGCCCCCCTTTTAAAGCTCTCGGTGGGGTCATTACGGACTTTTATCTGAAGGGCTACACCAACCAATCGCTCAGCTGGAGCCCGGCGCAATTTTTAGATGGAACGAAAGAAGGCCAATTTTTGAAATGGGACGCCGTTGCGAAAGCCTGGGTCCCATTCGGCGGCGGTGTCGTTAATGGAGTCGGAGAAGGAGGCAGTGGAGGCGGCAGTAATTCAACCAGTTCTAGAGGATCTTTTCCTCAGTGGGACGAACTCAAAGGCTGGGAAGCGAGGGGAGCTGGATCTGTTAAAGGCCAGCTTTTGCGATGGGACAATTCCTTAAAAACTTGGGAGCCATTCTCTGGCACCCCTGGAGCACTCCTGCAATGGGACGCCGATGACGGCTGGCAAGCATTCAGTGCGCCACCCCCTTCCGGCAAATATGTCCTCGGGTCGGTGAATGGCACCCTGCAATGGATCGCCACGGAGGAATGCTGATGCAAAACCGGAAACCTGAGACCGGAACCCGGAAAAATCTCTCCGCCTTCCGACTTCCACTCTCCGCCTTCGTATGACCCTCGGCCGCACATCCTCCGGAGCCATCAAGATCAAAACCGACGGCGGCCTGCGCGCTGTCGAGTGCGCGTGTTGTGGTTGCGATCTTCCGGCAAGCTGTTTATTGGGGGTCAAAGCCACCCCATTTCTTATTGATTTTATGTCCGAGGCGGGTTTTTGTGCTTCGCAAAATAATCAGGGTCCGAATAACCTCGGATATTGGGAAATAGCATCGGGGATAATTTCAGCTACCGGAGAAGTTCTTACAGAAGTGTTTGGCTTCGGCATTCCGGATATTCTTGGGGGTGCTTATTTTTATGGATACCGAAACGATCAAGACATCATCGGGAGTTATACTGTAATGAACATGTTCGCCGATCCACCTCCACAACAAACTATAACTTTAGTTGCGCCTCCCTGCCCTCCCTACCCGTGATCTCCCCGTATATTGCTCGCAGACTTAAAGAGATGATGAGCCTAGCTGCATCTGGAAAAAGATTTGCAACTAGCGGTTTCTCCACCACCCCACCCGAAATTCTCGCCGAGCGCAAAGCCACCTGCCGTG
>JBMTBF010000056.1:0-7984 GCA_049429585.1 Terrimicrobiaceae bacterium
TCGGAGTCATCCGCCGCGGCCTCGCGGGCCACAAGCCCATCGAAGCCATCGAGCGACTGCTTTTCTTCATCCGCAAATACCCGACCAACGCCGAGCTTCTCAAAAACCTGCCCGGTTAATGAGGGCGGCCAAGGGTTGAAAACCCGAAGCCATCTTCGGCATCACGTGCCGCAAAAAGTCTGATATGGCGCGGAGTCGACGGGAGCCGGTTCACGGTAGTCCTTCTTTTCCTCGTTGTCCTCAAACGGATCGGCCAACGCCTTGAGAAGCCGCTCCATCGGGGTGAGGTCGGCGTGATTTCCCGCGAAATCGAGGGCTTCTTCGACTTTGTGATTTCTCGGAATCACGGCGGGGTTGGACCCCCGCATCAACTCCAGGGCGTCTTCAGTGGATTGCACCTGGCGCGAAAGCCTCACTTTCCATTTCTCCTGCCAAGAACCCAACTCCGGCGCTTCGCCGCCGGGGTTCAAGTTTCGGAATGCGTTTGTGAAATCCCATTTCTCGCGGGCCATGATCTCGAGGAGTTCGCCGGCCAAGCCCAAATCCTCAGTCTCGGCGTTGAACAAACCCAATTTTCCCCTCATCCCCGCGAGCCAGTGGGACTCGAAGCGCTCAGGGAAAATTCCAAGGATTTCCTTGGCGATCTCGATTCCGCGTTGCTCGTCGTCATCAAGCAGCGGCACGAAAGTCTCGGCCAAACGCGCAAGGTTCCAGTGCGCGATGCGAGGTTGGTTTTCGTAAGCATAGCGGCCTTGGCGGTCGATCGAACTGAAGACCGTTTCGGGGTCGTAGGTATCCATGAACGCGCAGGGACCGTAATCGATCGTCTCCCCGGAGAGCGCCATGTTGTCGGTGTTCATCACCCCGTGAATGAAACCCACCAGCATCCATTGCGCGACTAGCCCTGCCTGTCGGTCGATGACCGCTTCGAGCAGATACCTGTAGGGCTCGGAGGCCCCTTCAAGTTCTGGATAGTGCCGACGCAGGGTGTGGTCGGCGAGGGCACGGAGCACCTGTTGGTTTCGTGTTGCCGCGACATACTCGAAAGTCCCCACGCGAATGTGGCTCGCGGCGATGCGAGTCAGCACCGCACCGGGCTGGGCGGTGTCGCGATAGACCATTTCCCCTGTCGTCACGACCGCGAGGCTGCGTGTGGTTGGAATCCCCAGCGCGTGCATGGCCTCGCTGATGATGTATTCGCGGAGCATCGGCCCCAGCGCCGCACGACCATCGCCACGCCGGGAGAAGGGCGTGCGGCCCGAACCCTTCAACTGCACATCGAGCCTCGTGCCCGAGGGAGTCAAATGCTCGCCGAGCAAAATCGCGCGCCCATCGCCAAGCATGGTGAAATTTCCGAACTGATGGCCCGCATAAGCCTGAGCGATCGGCTCCGCACCCGGCGGGATTTGGTTTCCAGCAAAAACCCCGGCCTCCAGCGCGCCGGGTTCAAGCCCCATCGCCAAGGCGAGTTTTTGGTTCAAAACCACTAGCGCAGGCTTCGCGACGGGTTCCGGGTTTTGAGGAATGAACAACTCCTCCGGCAGTCGCGCGTAGGAATTATCGAATCGCCACCCTGCCGTGACAGGGGAATTCAAGGAACGATCCAGCGGAGGTTGCGGAACTTCGGCGCGGAGGGGCTTGGTTTCCCCTTTCCCTCACCGATCGTAAGAATTTCCACAGCGCTGAAATCCTTAAGAGCTTCGCCTTTTTTGTTTTTGAAATCCTCGGGCTTCAAAACGATCTCCTGCCATTCGGCCCCGGCGGGAATCGCTTTCACCGCTTGATGCGCACCAAGGGCAATCTCGAGATTCAGCGGGGCGGTCGCCAGCACACCAAGACCCAAACTCGCTCCAGCAGGGGCTTTCCATTGGGGATCATTCACGCGGTGGGTGGAGCGTCCCCAGTGATTCGGCTTGTAGGTGAACCAATCCTTGTTCAGGTCGCCCTCGAAACTTTCGATCAGGGTTGTTGGCTGAAAGGCGGCCTTGACGCCGGCGGCCTTCAATTCCCCGGCTTCGGCAGCGAGCAATCGCGACGAAATCGTGAAGCGGTCGGTCGTGTAATCGCCATAGTAATATCCTGCACCGGAGACGGGGGATTTCAGAGGATAGGTGACATTGACGAATGCCCAGACTGGCCGGTCATCGCCCGACATCGGCAGTTTCGCGGTCCAGACCCCGCCGGATTTCATTCCCGCCGCGTGACGCCAGAAATGCGCTGATCGCGGAAGGTTTTTCTTACCGAGGTCGGCTTGGGGAACGGCATTTTGGGTGTAGTAGAAGTCCACGGAGAGAGGCTCGCGTGAGGGGTCGGGTCGCGCGGTGGCGAGCGGAATGCCATCGGGGGTCTTCCATTGAACCGCCATCTCGGGAGTGGCAGGGAATTGGAACGCGCCCTTCAGGTGCTCGTCGAAGAAAAGCTGGGTGGCGACCTCAAATTCCGCGGTGTCCTGGTGGTTGTGGTGCGGGGCCGAGGCGATGCGCCAGGCGGGATTTTTCAGAAGATCGATGGCCGGCGAAAGGTCCTCGATCCGGCCGTTGAAATCATTCGCAGGCATCAAAAAGACCACCGGGCATTGGATGTTCGCCAGATTCGCGGCATCGGAAATGGAGGCCTGATTGGCGGGATTGTCGGAAATCCGGTAGGTGATGCCCCCGCAGGACGGCGCGGCGGCTTTGATCCGGGAATCCGTCCCGGCGAGCCCCACGGTTTGCTGGCCACCCATCGAGTGTCCATAGACGCCGAGCTTCGAGCCATCCACCTCCGGTTGTTGCTCGAGGAAGGTCAGCGCACGGCGGGCTCCCATGGCCCAGAAAAACCATGGGCTATTACGCGGCGAGTCCACGGCGTCAAGCGACCAAGGGGTTGGCCCCGTGTTTCCGAAACGAGTTTCCTTTTCCCGACAGGGATCATGGTAGGCATCGATTGCCGCCCAGTCGGTCGTCACGCGGTAATTCGGGTCGGATGTTTTCCCCTCGTGAAAAAGTTTCACCCCATCGTGGTTGACCGAGTAGGGGGCCGCAGCGATCCGGCCCGCCCAGGCGATCGATATCGTGGCGTATCCCCGCTTGGCATTGGTGAGAACGGCATTCTCGCTGGCGCTCTGGCCGCCACCGTGGATCTGAACGAGGCCCGGGAGGTTTTTGGCGCCTTTCGGAAATCCATACACCGCCGCGAGCATCGACTTTTTGCCTTTGAAAACGCCCACGCGAAAGCGAATCGCCCGCATCACGACCCCATCCTTCTCCCATTCCTTGAGCACCTCGACATCCAGAGGCTCCTTGCGGGGGTCGAAGTCGGCCCAAAGTTCGGCGTGGTTTTTCGGGGCGGCGTTGTTCTTCAGCGGAGGCAGGGTTTCATCCATGGCAAAGAGAGTTGAAGCTAGAAATAGGGCGGTGAGCGAGGTGAAGCGGAAAATCATGACACAGGGGGTCGTCAGTAAGCACCGCACAAAGCCGAGTCAAACCCAAACCCTCCCCCGCTCCGCGCGTTGACTTGCTTAAGCGTCGAACTAAAGTGCCGCGCATCGCATGAGTCAGAAAAACCGCCATGTCCTCTTCGTCTGCACGGGCAATGTGTGCCGCAGCCCGATGGCGGAGGCCCTTTTTCGAAAACTCTGCTCCGGAGCCCGCGACATCACCACCGAGTCCGCCGGCCTGAGCGCGGGCAAAGGCCAACCCGCCAGCCGCGACGCGGTGGATGTCCTCGCCGCCGAGGGGGTGGAACTCTCGAAATTCCGCAGCCAGCCGGTCACCGAGGAACTCCTCGAAAAATCCACACACATCTTTGTGATGACGGACGACCACCGCCGGCTCATCGATTTGTTTTTCCCCGAGTTCATCCACAAGGTCCGCCTCCTCCGATTCGATGAAAAAGGCACCCCTGATGTGCCTGATCCCATCGGCCAGGGCCGGGCGGTCTACTCGGAATGCAAGCGCAGCATTGAAAAAGCGCTCCCCTCCGTCTTGCGACTCATCAACCAAAATCCCATGCCAACCGCCACCGATACCCACACCGACGCATCCGCCCTCGCCTCCACCGATCCCGAGATCGCCGCAGCAATCGAGAAGGAGCAACGCCGCCAGTTCGAGCACATCGAGCTCATCGCCAGTGAGAATTTCACCAGCCAGGCCGTCATGGAGGCCCAGGGATCCTGCCTCACCAACAAATACGCCGAGGGCTATCCAGGCAAACGCTGGTATGGCGGCTGCGAGTATGTGGACATCGTGGAAACGCTGGCGATCGACCGCGCGAAAAAGCTCTTCGGTGCGGATCACGCCAATGTCCAACCCCACAGCGGCAGCCAGGCGAACATGGCGGTTTATTTCAGCGTCCTCACGCCGGGTGACAAAATCCTGACCATGGACCTCGCCCACGGCGGCCATCTCACCCACGGCCACAAGGCGAATTTCTCGGGCAAACTTTACGAGGTTTCCCACTACGGCGTGAGCCGCGAGACCGAGATGATCGATTACGACGCCCTCGCCCGCCAAGCCGCCGAGGTTCGCCCGAAAATGATCACTGCGGGAGCCTCCGCCTACCCGCGCATCATTGATTTTCAGCGCATGCGCGAGATTGCCGATTCCGTCGGCGCCTACCTTTTCGTGGACATGGCCCACATCTCGGGGCTCGTCGCCGGCGGCGTCCACCCCTCCCCCTTTCCGCACGCCGATTTCGTTACCACCACCACGCACAAAAGCCTGCGCGGGCCGCGTTCCGGACTCGTCATGTGCAAGGAGCAATTCGCGAAGAAAATCGACGCCCAGACCTTCCCCGGAGTTCAAGGCGGACCGCTCATGCATGTCATTGCCGCGAAGGCGGTTTGCTTCAAGGAAGCCCTTGATCCCGACTTCAAGGACTACGCCCGCCAAGTCGTGAGCAACGCCAAGGCCCTCGCCGCGCGTCTGGCCATGCTCGGCCATCGCATCGTCTCCGGCGGCACCGACAACCATGTCATGCTCGTTGATCTCCGCCCTGCCGGAATCACTGGCGCCGAGGCCTCCGAGGTTTTGGACAAGGCCGCCATCACGGTGAACAAAAATGCGATTCCGTTCGACACCGAGTCGATCATGAAAACCGGCGGTATCCGCATCGGCACACCCGCCATGACCACCCGCGGACTGCGCGAGGACGACATGATGCAGGTAGCCGACTTCATCGACGGCGCGCTCAAGAAGCGCCACGACGAAGGCGCCCTCGCCGCCCTGCGCAAGGAGGTCCTGGCCTTCACCTCGCGCTTTCCGCTTCCCTGAGAAACGGGTTCTCCCGACTTCAAAATCATCGCTCGTTTTTTGTTCCCATCACGGATTCACCTTGCTTGAATCCCCCGCCTTTCCCGGGACCCGCTCCATCGGGGCGGTTGATGCGGTAAACTCCTAACCAAACAAAACCATGATCAAACAAACCAAATCCATCCTGAGAAAATGGGCCACACGAACCCTCGCGCTGGCTATGACCCCCTGTTTTGCCATGAATGCTATCGCCGAAGACAAAGAAGACCAAGAACCGGAAAACGAGGGCCAACCTCGACAACTCGCACACTTTTCCCAAGACTATAAGAAAATCATCGTGAACGCCCCGGGTGTTAAGGATTTCTCCTTCGGCACAGCCGTTCGTTCCCTCGTAGATGGCAAACACACCAGTCTCTCGAGCGACCTCGATCCCGTGGAATCTGTTACCAATTGGCGGGATCTGGACACGCCGATGGGAATGTCGATGGCCAAATCCGTGACCTATCATAAACCCGGCGCGGATTTGGCTTATACCATCACGCTGAAGATTTTGAAGGAAAGCAATACCATCGCCTTGGAGGGAGTGTTCCACAACCGCAGCTCCAAGGATGTGAATCTAAATTACATCGAACTGCTCAGCACCTACTCCGGTGGGCGATTCGTGATGGACGCTCAAGACAGGTGGTTGGTTACTCCCTTGATGGAGGACAGACCTGCCGAGATGATGAACTCGCTGCAGGAATCATATAGGGAATCGGTATTAATTTATAACAAAGGAGTTGGTTTCTTAATCGGACCCACCGGACCGCCGGAGGCTTTCACAGAAATCGAATTCCGCGAGGGAGGCTTCAAAGCCTATTCCAAAATGGAAGGCGTCCTCGTGCGTGCCGGCGAAAGCCGTCGCGGCGAACCGATGATGGTCTGCTTCGACTCCCCGGCCACCGCCACGAAAATCTGGACACGCTGGGTCGCCGCCACCCATGGCGCCCGACTCCATCGCGGTCCGGTCTACGGCTGGTGCAGTTGGTATGATCGCACCACACAGATCGACGAGAAGCACACCCGCGATGTCTTGGATATTCTCGCATCAAATCCCAATACCTTCGGAAAAGGCGTCCTACAAATCGATGACGGCTACCAAATCATGGATGGCGACTGGCGCGAAAATGCCAAATTCCCGTCCGGCATGGCAGCCTTGGCGAAGGACATCCGGGACAAAGGATGGATTCCGGGCGTTTGGTTCGCCCCGCTCATGATCAACCCCGAGCATCCATGGATGAAGGCAAACCCCGACGCGATCCAAAAGAACGCCGACGGCATCGCGAGCTTTATGAACGCGAATCCCTTCCACCCCGATGGCGCGAACTGGATCGTTCCCGACCATCCCGAGTCGAAGAAATTCCTCTACAACATCATCAAGGACGCTCGCGATCGTGGCTACGGCTACATCAAGATCGACTTCAACGGCATCGGATCCCTCTTCACCGACCCGACGAAGACGAGCCTCCAAATCTTCCGCGATCTTTACACTCTGTATCGCGAAGCTGCTGGTGAGGAAATGTATATCCTCTCCTGCCTCGGCCAGCCCACCCGTGGCGTGATTGGCTTTATCGATGCCGCCCGCGTCGGCCCGGACTCCCACCCGGCCCACTTCGACAAATGCCTCAAATCCGTTCTTCGCTTCCAGATTTACGACAATGTCTGGTGGCAGAACGATCCGGATGTGTCCTACATCGCCACCGATCTTCCCAGCCGCACGCTTGGGCCTGTTCAACCGCACGAAGGCATTTGGCGCACTTGGCACGCCATCACCACACTCGTCGGTGGAACCGCGATGATCAGTGAACCACTCCAAACCGAAGACAGCAAAGCCGCTTGGCGTGGTTTTGAGATCATGCGCCCCGCCAGTGCCGAACCAGCCCGCCTCTGGACGCTGGGAACCTCGGCCGGCAATGGCATCTTCGGCTTTAGCGCCCAGCGCCCGTTCGGAGATTTTTCGGTTTTCAACCTTTACAACGCGATTGCGGACCAGCAAGCCATCGACCTCAACTTCGCCTCTGTCGGGATTCCCGCAGGAGTAGAGTGCGCCGTCTTTGATTTCTGGGAAAACAAAGTCATCGCCCGCGCGAAGGACTCCTACAAGACGCCTCCGCTCGAACACCTCTCATCGGCTCTCCTGCGTTTCACGCCGCTGAACTCCAACCGGCCCCTGCTCGTTGGCTCGAACCTCCACCTCTCCATCGGCGCCACCGAGATCAAGGACATCCGCACCTCACCGGAGCGTGTTGAAGTCCTGCTCACCGACGCCGGCGCGCAGGATGGCAGCCTCACCTTCCACAGCACCAAGCCACTCGCTGCGGAAAGCGCCGAAAATTGCGAAATCACCGCCGTCGAGTCCCTCGGCGAAAACCTCTGGCGCGTGGACCTCAAAGGCCGCCAGTGGGGCAAGCCTCAATCGCTCCGCCTCTCGATCGCCGAGGCGAAACCTAAAGCCGCAAAGTAAAAAAAAGCCCACTCTTGACCAACACGCCCGGCCTTCCGCAAGGAGGCCGGGCTAATCATTTTGACTGACGAACCTCGGGCTTTTCTGTAATCACCCCACCTCACCCACCTCCTCACACTCATGAATACACTCCTTGAACTCTCCCTCTTCACCATCGCTGTTGTCGGCGTTATCGCCTTTGGCATTTGGAAAGCGCGCGATGAGTCTGGCCAGGACGCCGGCACAAGCGGCTACTTCCTCGCTGGTCGCG
>JBMTBF010000057.1:0-7958 GCA_049429585.1 Terrimicrobiaceae bacterium
GTTACAGCTGGAACCAACTCCACAAACATCATGAAAAAAGTGGCCGTGTGGAACATTCCAACCGGAACCGATTCAGAAAAGAAACGCCGCTATGTCACTTCTTGGTAAGCAGGTAGGCGATTAGGGCAACTCTAGCAAGTCACATTTCACCCAACCCGGTGCAATGTTTCGAAATTCGCCGCGCAGGGTGAGGGTATCGCCTTCGCGGCAGAGGGCTCTTTCCACTTTTTCGGACGGAGATTCTGTGGCAGATTTCTTGATGCCTCCAACGGAGGTGGATGAACCGTAAGCTTTAGCGATTGCTCCGACGATGCTCTGCAATGCTGCGCTCTCGTTGCTGGTATCAATCTGGGAATAAACCTGTTCCGGCTCATTTTTATCCGAATGTCCTGGCTTTGTTGGCTTCGCCACGGATATCGCCACGATTTCATTTCCCCTCTTTTGGAACCTGAATCCCGCCGGGGCGCCCCATCGCTCTTTTCGTCCAAAATCGGACTGAAACGAGATTTTGAGCTTCGGCACGCCGACCAGTTCCAGCTTGAGGTCGTTCGAGTTAACCCCGAGCACCATGCCTTTTGCGAGAACTCCGGAAACAACGACCTTTTCACCCTTCAATGCTTTAGTGACGAGCTGCGGGTATTTTTCACAAAGCGAGGCGAGTTCTGTGGCGGGCAAGACGGATTGAGAAACAAAAGCGGAGACCTGCTGCTCCGGCGTCGGGGGCGAAGGTTTCGTGGTGAAATGCTTCCAAGCAAAAAATCCCAAGATACCCAATATCGAGAAGAGAAGCAGATTTTTGAACACGGGGAATTTGAACTCTTTTAAAAACCAAAAGCCTGTAGTTCCAATCAAGAAAAACTTGGAGTGCTCCTTCAAAGAACTATTCGAAGCGGATGGCGCGGGCGGGCGGGATGCGCGAAGCGCGGGTGGCGGGGAACCAAGCGGCGAGCAGCGCGGCAGGGACAATCCACAGCGGCGTGGCGGCAATCACGCCCCACGGATAGCGGAGGTCGATCGTCCACCCGAAAAACGCCTTGTTGATGACCCAGGTGAGGATCATCGCCATCGCGGCGCCACAGAGGATGCCAACCACCGAGGAGAGCAGACCGACCATGGAGGCCTCGGCGAGGACCAGACCGCGAATCTGACCGGGCGAGGCGCCTTGGGAGCGGAGCACACCGATCTCGCGCTCGCGCTCGAGAACGAGAGTGGAAAGGGAAAGAAGAACCCCCGCCACGGCGACCAGCACGGCAATGGTTCGCAAAACCGAGGTGACGGCGAAGGTTTGATCGAAAATCTCAAGCACGCGCCGGCGCAGGTCGGCATTTGTGTAAATCGAAAACTCCCCGGAGCGGCCGTGGGCTTGGCGGAAATCCTCTGCAAGAGCGGTCGCCTCGGCGGGATTTTTCAGCGTGATCGAGAGGGAGTGGAGTCGGTCATCACTCCAATGCGCGGCGAAATTCGCCCGCTCGATCATTACAAGTCCGCTGTCCCGCGTGAAATCGCGGATCACTCCTGCAACCTCGAAGCGGGCAGGGCCTTTGGGCGACGCGAAAACCAAAACTTCGCCGGGCTTCGTTCCATGTCGGCTGGCGAAGCTTTCGGAAACAGCAACACGACCCGGTTTTAAAAATTCTGCCGCCGCGCCGCTCCCGCCTTGCAGGAATTCGAGTTCCCCGCGGGCCTTGCCATCGATCACCGCGAGATTGGCGGAGCGCTCACCCCAAGGAACGACGATCTCGCGAAAGGTTCCGACCTCCGCCACGCGCGCATCTTTGCGAATCCACTCGAGGGCTGAGGTTGGAAGGAAGCTTTGCAAGCCGGTGATTTCATTCGCCGCGGGGGCGATGAACAGGTCCGCCGCAAGGGTATTTCCAAGCCAACGCTCCACGCTCGCGCGAAAGGAATGGATCATGACGGAAACGCTCACCGTCATGGCGGCCGCCACCGCGAGGGCCGCAATGGTCACGGCGTTGCGGTGCAAGGAACGGGCCAGATGTTGGGAGGCCAGGCGGACCATCCACCCCGGACCGGTAGCCATGCGGGTGAAAATTCGCACAGTGAATGGAACCAATAACGAGAATCCGGCGATAAGAAATCCGACGGCCGCGAACCCGAGAAGGCGTCCACCCTGCTGCAACGCAACCCAAGAGAGCAAAGCGGCTAGAGCGAGACATGCCACGCCCCACGGAGCCCATCCACGGGCCGATGCTGCTCCCTCGCCCATAGAACCCTGACGCAAAACCAACGCGGGATCGCACGAGGCGGCCTCGCGAGCAGGACGCCATGCGGCGAGAAGCGAGGCGCCCAAGCCGCAGGCAAAAGCCAGCGCGACTTGAAGCGGCGTGATTTCAAGCCGGTCGATGCTAACTAGCGTGTAGAGCGAGGAAACGGTCTGGCCCACCGGAGCCGAGAGCAACTTCGCAAGCGGCCCCGCCAACAAGATGCCGATGAGTGTTCCGAGAAATCCACACACGAGGCTTTCACCGAGAAAAAGTCCGGCGACCTCAGTCTTGCTCGCGCCACAGGCGCGAAGAATGCCTATTTCGCGGCGCCGCCGGACGACCGAAGCGGAGAGGCTGTTGTAGATGAGATAAACCCCGACGACCATCGAGACGAGGCTCAGCGCGGTGAGGTTGAGCTGAAACGCCGCGAGCATCCGCTCGGTTTCCCCACCCCGCCGGGAGGGCGCCCCGATGACCGCATCTGGCGGGGCGATGCGGCGGAGTTTTTCGATCAGAGGTTCGAGATCGAGAGGATTTTCCGCCGTCATTTGGATCGAGGTCAGGCGGCCCTGCAGACCAAGGAGTTGTTGCGCCCATCCGATATCCATTGCTGCCAGCCGCGGGTCCGAAGCCACACCCACATCCTCGGTTTTCAATTCGAAGCCCGTCCGGAGCGTTTTTGAACCACCTCCCGCGAGGACACGGAACGGCTCTTTTTTTTCAGCAGCCAGGGCGATGACATCAGGCTCGCGCAGCCATTGCTCGAGATCGAGGTCGCCACCTCCCGGTGCGGAGAGTTCGAAGACGCGCATCTCGGATCCGGTGAAGGGATCCATGCCGAGGATCCGTAAATACTCGCCCGGCTCCTCGGGCAGGGTGGCGATGCCCTCCACAAGCGGCGTGGCACTGTCCACGCCCTCGGTGTTTTTCACTGCCGGGAAAATCTCCTCCGGCAGATCGCCGCGAATTTCCAGATGGGCCCGCCCGGCCACGAGGCCGACGGCGTTGTGGAAGCTCGACAGGGCGCCGCGATTCGCAATCTGGATCGCCAGAAAAACCGTCACTCCAACGGCGATGCCGAGGATGTTGAGTGCCGGAAATAGCGGGCGGGCGAGAGATGGACGGACGATCTGGCGCCAGAACAGCCGCTCAAAACCGGCTGTCATTCCGGCGTTTTCACCGCCGCGCTGTGCAGGACCTTTTGGAGATTCCGGATCGCGGTGCGGGAGGTGATTTTGCCGCCATCACGCCCGTAGACATAGAAGGAGTCCATCGCCACATCCATCTCGGTGGTGATGCGGGAAATTTCGATGAGCACCCCCTCGCCGCTCATGGCGCGGAGCAGATCGTAGAGCAGGCCGAGGCGGTCAGGGGTCTGGATATCGATGAGCGTGTAGACCGGATGGGAATCGTTATCGATCGTGATGCGGGTGGGCAGTTCGAACTCCTGCGAGAGCTTGTAGCTGCGCAGCCGCGAATCCTTGTTCATGAGCGGCGTGAAGTCGAACTCCTCGCAAGCGAGTGCTTCGGCGAGGCGTTTCTCCACCGCAGCCATATCCCGCTCGGATGGCACGGGCTCGAAATTCCCGCCGCAGACACGGAAAATGTCGATGGCAAGGCTGTCGGTGCGGGTGAAAATATCGGCGCCGAGGATGTTGAGGCGAACAGACACGAAGGCGCCGGCGATGCGCTCCAGAAGCCTCGGACGGTCCCAACTGCAAACCCAGACTTCGGTGTGGCCTTTATCAGGCCTTGGAATCCAGCGCACGGCGGGCGCGGAAGCGAGGGCATCGTTCTGAACGCGACGGAGAAAGAAGTCCCGGAAATGGCGCAGGTGCTCGGCGATCTCCTCCGGCTCAAACATCTGGAAATACCGGTCGGGCATGAAATGGAAATGCGCCTCGCATTCGTCGTCGAACGACTCGTCGAGTTTTTCGAGAACAAGTTTCTTTTGGAGAAGGCGGTTCCGGCGGGTCTCTTCCATCGCATCCACCCCGCCTTCGAGATAGCGCATGGTGTGGCGGTAGAGGGTCCAAACAAGGCCCTCCTTCCAGTCGGACCAGTTTTCATCACTGGTGCCCATGCCATCGGCGAGTGTGAGGAGCATGAGGGCATCGAGGTTTTTCCTGTTTCCCACGATGCGGGCGAATTCCTCGGTCGTGGCGGAATCCTCGAGGTTGCGGGTCTGTGAGAGCTTCGAGAGCGTGTAGTGGGAATCGACCAGCGTGATGAGCATTCGGCGACGCTCCGGCGGGAGTTGCAGGCGGCGCGCGACCTTGTGGGCTAGGAGCGCCCCGGCCTCCTCGTGGTGGCGGGTGTTCGCAGCCTTGCCGATGTCGTGCAGAAGCACGGAGAGGTAGAGGATGGAGGGGTCCTCGAGCTTTTGGAAAATGGGCCGGTAGCCCTGGAATCGGCGCTGTTCGGAGAGAAGGACCGAGTCGAGTTTTTCGATGCAGACGAGCGTGTGTTCGTCCGCAGTGTAACGGTGGTAGAACTCGTGCTGAACGAGGCAATCGAGCGCGCCGAACTCCGGAATATAGCGGCCGAGAACGCCCTGATCGTGCATGAGTCTCAGGATTCGGCCGACTTCACCCTTGCGGGAGAGGATGGCAAAGAAGGTCTCCCTCGCAGAGGCCGCGTATTGAAAGGTGCGGTCGATGAGGTGCAGGCGGCGTGAGATGAGGTCCGCCAACTCCGGATGGAACTCAAGCTGGCGAACCTGGGCGTGATGGAAGGCGCGGAGGAGCCTGTAGGGATCGTCGTTGAAAATCTCGCGCGACTCGGGGATCAACCGCCCGTTGCGCGCGATGAAGCGGTCGAACTTTTCTGACTTCGGCCGGGAACCGAGGAAGCGCAAAAGGCGCGACGGCTCCGGCTCTGCGCAAGCCTCCATTTTCCCGAGCGCGGCTTCAGTGACGAGATAGATGGTTCGTGCGTGGCCGTAGTAGTCGCGCATGAAGGCCTCGACCTTGCGGAGGATGTTTTTCTGCGGGTAGTCGAAGGCCTGGGCCACGCGGCCCTGGAGCTGGAGGGTGAGTTGGTCGGCCGAGCGGCCGTTGAGATACTGCATCTCGGCGCGGGTGCGCAGCAGGAAGTCGTAACTTTTGTCGAGACGCCTGCGGTCAGATTCGCGAAGGATTTTCCCCTCCACAAGCTTCGCAGTGGAGTTCAATCCGAGCTTGAACTGCGAGATCCACAGGAGGCTCTGGTAGTCGCGCAGGCTGCCGGTGCCGTTCTTGATATTCGGCTCCTGCATGAAAACGCTCTGGCCGTATTTGAGTCGCATCTCGGCCTGGTTCGTGAGCCGCCAGCCTATGTATTCCTGCTCGCGGCCTTGGATGCACTCGCGCTGGAAGCGATCCTTGAAGCGGGTGAAAATCTCACGGTCGCCGGCAAGGAAGCGGGACTCGAGCATCGAGGTTTTTGTCACCATGTCCTCGTTGGATTTTTGAATCGCCTCGGAGATGGTGCGTGTGGCCTGTCCCACCTTGAAGCCGATGTCCCAGAGGGCGACGATTGTCCGGCGGATGATCTCCTCGGCCTCCTTGTCGCGAGTGGACCTGTCCTGCAAAAACAGGATGTCTATGTCACTCATCGGGGTGAGTTCCCGGCGTCCGTAGCCGCCGAAGGCGGTGACGCAAAGCCGACCTGTGAGCGGTGCGGTGGCGACTTCGCGCACGATCCCGCTGAAAAGCTCGCGAAGCAGGATATCCACCGTGTCGGCGCGCTGTCGGGCGATTTCGCGGCCGCCGCCTCCGGATCGGTGCCACTCGCGCAAGCGCTCCTCCTCGACTTGGAGGAAATCCTTGAAAAGTTGGATGGGGGACCCCCTTTCGGACAGGGCTTTTCTGGATAGTTCGACGGCCGAGGCTTCGAGCGCCTGCAACTCGGTGTGGAGGCTCATGGCGCGTCGTCTTTGATCAAAATCTCCACGCGGCGGTTGATTTTCTGCTCCTCGATCGAGCCGGTTTGCGGTGCGATGAGGCTAGATTTTCCGCGACCGATGGTGGTGATAGACCCGGGGGGGATACCCACCATGTCGATCAGCCAGATGCGCACCGAATCGGCACGGAGGCGGCTAAGGGTGAGATTGTATTCATCGGTGCCGAAGGAGTCGGAATGGCCCTCGATGACGAAGCGCGCATTCGGGTTCCGCTTCAAGAGCTGGCCAAGTTTTTCGAGGCTTGCCAAGGCGCCTGGCTGGAGCCGGTGGTCGTCGTATTCGAAAAGCAAATCCCCGGGAAGCATGATGGGCGCGGTTTCGGGCGTGAGCGGGCCTGTTTGGGCAAGAAGTTCGTCGAGATTCGAGAAGCCCGCCCCTCCTCCAGGTTCGCCAGGCGCCGACTCCGAGGCACGCAAGGCGAGGAGCGGCTCTGCGGAAGTGGCCTCGGAAACGACCGGCATGTCGCGGGTGAGTTCCTTCACGAGTGCGTCATCCACGGGAACCAGATTGCTGGAGGGCGTGGTGGCATCGGATTTCGGAAGGTCGGGGATTTGAGGTTTCTCGTTCACGATCGCCTGGTCGAGTGGCGGCGTATTTTTCTCTTCGGGCGCCTTGGCGGTCTGGCGATCCAGCGAAATTTTTTCCTCGGGAAGCTTGAAGTCCACGGGGTCGGGCTTTTTTTCCTCCGGCTCAGGTTCGAGCAAACGGGGGTCGATATCGGCGCGTTCGATGTTGAAAGTACGGGGAACGATTTTGTCGTAGAACGCATCGCTCATGCGGTCGATCGGGATATGGCGGCTCCAATTCCAAAAAAGCAGGTGGATGAGGAGGGAAACCATCAGGGCGGGCAGGATCCACTTCGCCCAAGCGTCGCGCTTGGGCGGTGCGGGCTGGTCGATGAGTCTGGACCTGCGGCTCATGCCTGAAAAACTAGTGGCGGGACCGGCAAAACTCCATCACAGAAAAGGGTCGGCTCAGCATCGAAGTTTTGCAAAGCGGTAGTGGCTCACGAGCCATTCGTTGCCGCCGCGGAAGCCCCAGAGTTCCGCGCAGGACATGAAAAAGACACGCCAGTAGGCGCGCCACTTCGCGGTGTTTTCGCGGCCGTAGGTTTTCTCGAGAATCGGCGTGATGGCGGCTTCGTTCGCGTCCATTTTTTCGAGCCAGGCTTCGGAGGTCCGCTGGTAGTGGGTGCCGGAGACGCGCCAGTGTTTTTCGATCGACAGATCGTCCTGGAAGTAGAGCAGGAGGTCGTCGGAGGGCATTGTGCCGCCCTCGAAAAAATACCGCGTGATCCAGTCCGAGGGATCTTTTCCCTCGAAATGGTAGGCGAACTCTCGGTGCGTGAAAATGTGGACGAACAGCTTGCCTCCCGTGCGGAGCCAGCGCGCGACCTTTGCCATGAGGAGCTGGTAGTTTTTCATGTGCTCGAACATTTCGACCGAAACGACGCGGTCGAACGCCGAGTCGCCGGCTTCGAAGTCGTTCATATCGGCCGTGACGATGCGGATATTAGACAACCCTCGTCTGGCCGCTTCGGCTTCGATATGGAGTTTTTGGGTCGAGGAATTCGAGACGCCAGTGATGCGGGAGGCTGGGAAATTCTCAGCCATCCAAAGCGTGAGGCTGCCCCAGCCGCATCCAAGCTCGAGGATTTCGAGGCCGTCCCTGAGTTCCGCGCGCTCGCAGGTCAGTGCGAGCATCGCCTCTTCGGATTCGGCGAATGTCGTATCCTCGCGCGGCCAGAAGCCGGAGCTGTATTTCATGCGGGGGCCGAGGACGAGTTTGAA
>JBMTBF010000058.1:0-7927 GCA_049429585.1 Terrimicrobiaceae bacterium
AAACTACCGGCGGAGGGTCTCGAACCCACACTCCGTGAGGAACGCGATTTTGAGTCGCGCGCGTCTGCCAATTCCGCCACGCCGGCTTGGGTGAAAAACTAGATCGCCCGTTCGCGCGAGGCAATCAGGAAAAGGAACCCTGCCTGGGACGGTTGACGCGCCGCGTGGGATTGGGACAAAATCGAGTGATTGAAAACTCCGGCAACCGATGACCGAAGCACGGTCCTCCTCGATATTTTGCGCGAGGTGCTGAATCCCGACACGGGCGTGGAAATGGATACCGATCTTTTCGAGTCCGGTCTCGACTCGATGGCCATTATGCAACTCCTGATCGCCATCGAAACCCGCATGGGAAAAGCCATCCCGGTGAGTGATGTCACCCGTGAGAATTTTCATTCCCCGCGCGAGATTCTGTCGCTTCTCCAAGCCTGATTGATGAAACCTCTTTCCTTCGATGTGGTCGTGGCTGGAGGAGGAATGGCCGGCATCGGCGCGGCGATCGCCTCGGCCCGCGCGGGCGCCAGAACCTTGCTGATCGAGCGAAACGGGGGCCTGGGAGGAATGGCGTTCTCGGCGCTCGTGCATACGATTTGCGGGCTCTACCGACTCAGGGATGACATATCGCGGCCACTGGAATTTTCGAATCCGGGATTGCCCAAGGAATTCTCCGAGAGGCTTCTCGCCTCGGGCGGCGCGCGGCCGGCTGTTCGCATGGGGCGTCTCGATGTTCTTCCCCACCGCCCCGACGCGCTGGCCGCACTGGCTGATCGCATGACAGCTGAAACACGCGGCCTGGAGATTTTTCTCCACACCGAAATTTCGGCGGTCCACCAATCCGTCAACTCCTCCCTCTCCGGTTTGCGCCTTCTCTGCAGGGGGAGGATTCGGGAGATCGAGGCGCGTGCGGTGGTGGATTGCACGGGGGATGCCGAAATTGCATTCATGGCCGGCGCGGCCTATGAGACCGCCCCTGCGGAAAAACTCCAGAGACCGGCATGGATTTTCGGCATCGCGGGAATCGCTCCCGGCTCGGTCTCAGGCGATGCGAGGCTGCGACTGGCGCATGCGATTGCCACCGCCGTGTCCTCCCAAAAGCTCCCCGCCGAGGCTCTTGGCGTCGCATTCCGCGAGGGGATGAGCGCCAACGAGGCTTGGGCGACCATCGATTTGCAGGCGGACCCCTTCGATCCCTGTTCCCCGGAATGTCTCACCCGCGTGGAATCGACGGGACGCGCCACGGCTTTTGAGGTTTTGGATTTTTTGAGGAGCCATATCGAGGGCTTCGAAAACGCTGTTCTCGGCGCGACTCCAGCCCGGGCGGGGATCCGCGAGAGCCGACGCATCACGGGACTCTCCCAACTCACCGAGGACGACATTCTCACCGGCAAAGAACCTCCCGGCGCCGACGCCTACGCCTCATGGCCGTTGGAACTGCGCGAAAATGCCAAAGGGCCGAAATTCCGTTTCCCCGAGAACAATCGCTCCGCTGCGATTCCGCTCGATTGCCTGCGCTCGCGCGATTTTTTCAACCTCTTCATGGCTGGTCGCTGCATTTCCGCCACGCACGCCGCCCAAGCTTCCATCCGCGTCACCGGCACCTGCATGGCCACCGGCGAGGCGGCAGGAAAAGCCGCCGCTCAATTGCTGTGAACATCGCTGAGGAGATTTTCAAAAAAAACCATCCCTCCGCCCCGGCGGTGCTCCACGGCGACCAGGTAACGACCTATGGCGACCTGGACCACCAGAGTGCGCAACTAGCCGAAAGGCTCCGCCCTGCTATTTCCAAGCTGGCCGCCGCGCGCATCGGGTTGTCCTGCCCGGACAGCGCCCACTATATCGCGCTCTCGCTCGCCATCCTGCGGGTCGGCGGTTGTTTCGTCCCCCTCCCCTCCGAGCTGGTTGCACCGGAACGCCAAAAGCTCATCGAAGAAGTCGCCCTCGACGCCATTGTACATCGGGAGAAATGCGGCGAAGTCCAAATCGAGCAACTACCTTCCCGCCCTGCCGAACCGCCCTGGCTCGGAGAACTCGAAAAGCTCACCCCGGCTTTCATCCGCTTTTCATCTGGGACCACCGGCGACTCGAAAGGCATCGTTCTCTCTCACCACACACTTCTTGAGCGCATTACCGCTGCCAACGCTGGATTGAGCATCTCGCCGGAGGACCGGGTTCTTTGGGTATTGCCGATGTCGCACCACTTCGCGGTTTCGATCATGCTCTACCTCTGGCATGGCGCGGCAATCGTCCTCCCCGAATCACATCTCGCAGGCGACATCCTTGCCGCCGCCGTCCGCCACCAGGCGACCGTCCTTTACGCCGCACCCTTCCATTTCGAATCCTTGGCGGGACGCGGCATCGACAGATTGCCCGCGCTCCGCTTGGCCGTATCCACCACAGCGGGGCTCCGCCCCGAAACCGCGCGCCGCTTCGCGGAAATCCACGGTGTTTTTCCCGCCCAAGCGCTTGGGATCATCGAATGCGGACTCCCCTGCCTGAATCTTCCAGCACCCGAAAAACTCCCTCAAGCCGTGGGCCGGGCCCAACCGGCTTTCGAAGCCGAACTGCGCGGCGAGCCTCCCACTCTCCATCTGCGCGGCCCCGGTTTTCTCGATGCCTACTTGTCTCCTTGGAAACCCCGCGCGGGAATCCTTGATGAAAACGGGTGGTTTGCGACGGGCGATATCGCCACCATCGAAGCGGATGGGCGCGTGGTTTTGCTCGGACGCTCCAAGGCCGTGATCGGCGTCGGCGGAATGAAGTTTTTTCCCGAGGAGGTCGAGGCGGTGCTGAACTCCCATCCGGCGGTTGAAATCTCGCGCGTCTTTGGCCGCCCGCACCCCGATTTCGGAATGGTTCCCGTCGCCGAGGCCGTACTGAGGACAAACGCGCCCCGGCCCAAGACCGCAGAACTTTTTTCCCACTGCCGAAAGCAACTCTCCCGCCACAAAATCCCCTCCGAGATTCATTTCGTGGATTCCATTCCGCTTACCGCGAGCGGAAAAATCAAACGCGTCTGAACATCTGGAAACGAGGGATGGATTTTCACGCCCCGGGACGATATGCAAACGCCGCATGACCGATGCCGAGGCCTACATCGCCCTGAACATGGTTCCCAAAATCGGACCGATCCGCGTGCGGCGGTTGCTCGAGGCGTTCGGCTCTCCAGCGGCTGTCCTGTCGGCAACACGCGATCGGCTGCTCGGGATTTCCGGCATCGGCCCCGAGGCGGCGGAATCGATTCGCCAATGGGAATCGAAAGTCGATCTGACCGGTGAGCTCGGTCTTGTTCGGGATTTCGGCGCCAGGGTCCTGACGCTGGCCTCGCCCGACTACCCCGCTCTGCTCCGCGAAATCCACGACCCGCCGACCGTCCTTTACATTCTCGGTGAGATTTTGGATCGCGACCGGCACGCGATCGGCGTGATCGGCACGCGCAAACCGAGCCACTACGCGAGCGATTGCGCGAAGAAGCTCTCCTACCAACTCGCCTACGCCGGAGTGACTGTCGTAAGCGGGCTCGCGCGCGGAATCGATACCGCCGCGCACCAGGCCGCACTGGCTGCGAAGGGCCGAACAATCGGCGTTCTTGGCAGCGGACTGCTCGAGCTTTACCCGCCGGAAAACAAACCTCTTGCCGAGAAAATCGCCGCCTCGGGCGCGGTTATCACCGAGTTCTCGATGCGCGTGAAAGCTGACCGCCAAACCTTCCCGATGCGAAACCGGATTATCTCCGGATGTTCTTTCGGCGTTCTTGTGGTCGAAGCCGGCGCGACCAGCGGCGCGCTCATCAGCGCGAACCAGGCCGGCGAGCAGGGACGCTCGATCTACGCCGTGCCGGGCCGCATCGACAACCCCAACGCCATCGGCTCGAACCGACTCATCCAACAAGGCGCCAAGCTCGTAACCGGCGCGGGCGACATCCTGGACGACATGGGCATTCTTTTTGCCGAGAAACCCCAACTCGTTCCCGCCAGAACACCCGAACTTTCCGGTCACGAGCAAACCATCCACGCCGCCATCGGGGAGGATGAGACGCACATCGACTCGATCATCGAGCGCTCGGGACTACCCAGCCACACGGTGTCCTCCACACTATTCACGCTGGAGTTGAAAAAACTCGTCCGGCAGCGGCCCGGCAGCCATTTTGTGAGGGTTTCCTGACCGCGAAAACGGCTTAAACAATCAGGGTGTGCCCTGCATCGCGGCACCCATCGCTCCAGCACCCTCCCAAGATTGGGGCCGGTTCCAAGGCAAAGTGCCCTCCGCGTGCGCGGGGCTTTGCTCGTCCAGCGCGCAACCGCCCATCAAAAGGGAAACGGCCAAAACAAGAAGGCTAATTCGCAACATACTCGGATACAACATAGTCTCCTGGTTGAATGCTGAGGCCGCCAACTAGGCTGCCGGGAATGATGTCCGCTATCGACGAGGACGGTTCGACGGAAGTGATGCGAACGCGGCCGATGCGGGTGTTGCCGCGCTTCACAAGGAGTTCAGCGTTGCTCGCGACTCCGTTTTTGTCGCCCACATTGAGCACAACGAAATTCCAGGCCTCATTGACGGCCAGAATGCGACCGGAGAGGTCATTGGCTTTTTGAACACGGTTTTTTGCGGCGAGTTGGGACTCAAGGTCATTCGCGCGATTTTTGGCGGAGTCGAGATTCGCGGTAAGTTGCCCGTTGACGGTTTCGAGTTCCTTCACCCTGACTTTGCTTTGCTCCAATTCCTCTCGGAGCGGATCTCCTTTCAAAGTTGTGATCTCTTGATTGAGAGTATCAGCCTCCTTCTTCAAATCGGCGACTTGTCCCTTCAGCATCTCATTCTCGGTATTGATCGTGTTTTGCTGGGTTTTCGCCAATTCAAGGTCGGATTTTTTGGATTCGACTTCCGCCTTGAGATTGGCGACTTCGGCCTGTGAGGCTTCGTTTTTTGATGTCCACTCAGCGACGGATTTTTGGCTATCGCTCAGCTTGGTGTTCGTTTCCTCAAGAGTCTTTTCGGTCGCGCCGAGTTTGGTTTGGGTATCTGTCAAGGTGACCCGGGTCTGGATGAGGGTGCCTCGGTTGACAAACCCGAAGAGCGCTGTGACAACACACAGAACGATTGTCACTATAGTGAGAATTTTTGCCATTAAGCGGAGGAGAAGTTGCGCGCGGTTTTAATGACAGGACATCGACGGGACAAGAAGGAATTTAGAATTTGTCATTCAGGAGTGATTCAAACCACTCCGACTTCATTCGCCCAAGTCCTCGTCGTCGGGCGAGGCTCCTTTTTTATAGGTGAGGCCCCGGAGTTTCCCTTCGATAAACGAATCAATTTCTCCATCCATAACAGCCTGGATGTCGCTGGACTGAACGCCAGTGCGGAGGTCTTTGACCATCTGGTAGGGCTGGAAGACATAGCTGCGAATTTGGTTTCCCCACGCCACATCGCCCTTCTCGCCGTATTGGCGGTCGATTTCGGCGCGTTTTTTGTCGTTCTCGATCTGGAAGAGTTTCGCCTTGAGCATCTGGAGGGCCATCTCGCGGTTGCGTCCCTGGCTGCGCTCGGCCTGGCAGGCGACGACGATGCCGCTGGGAATGTGCGTGAGGCGGACAGCAGTCTCGACCTTGTTCACATTCTGGCCACCCTTGCCGCCCGCTCGAAAGGTATCGAGTTTGATGTCCGCCTCGTTCACCTCGATCGGCACATCCTCGATCTCGGGCACGACATCGACTCCGGCGAAGGAGGTGTGGCGGCGCTTGTTCGAATCGAACGGCGAAATGCGCACGAGCCGGTGGACACCGCGCTCGGTCTGCAAATACCCGTAGGCGTTCTCCCCGGTGACATGGAGCGTGGCGGATTTGATGCCCGCCTCGTCGCCGAGCTGGATGTCGGTGATCGCGAATTTGAGCCCGTGCCGCTCCATCCAGCGTTGATACATCCGCAAAAGCATGTCGGCCCAGTCGCAGGATTCCGTGCCGCCCGCGCCGGCGTTGATCGAGAGGAATGCGGAACAGCCGTCGTATTCACCGGAGAGGAGCGCGGTGATCTCGAATTTGTCGAGGTCCGTGGAGATCGCATCGAATTCCGCCAAGACCTCGGCCTCGGCCGTGGCACGGTTTTCGGGAGCCTCCTCGGCGGCGAGTTCGCGTAACACCTCAAGATCCGCGGCGCGCGACTCGAGCGCCTGCATCGGTTGGATTTTGCCGCGAAGGGAGGAAACCTCGGCCACATCCCGCTGGGCGCGCTCGCGGTTGTCCCAGAAATCCGGTGCGGTCATTCTCGCCTCGATTTCAGCGAGGCGTTGGTTCAATGCGGGCAAGTCAAAGAAACCTCCGCAACGAGGCCAGACGGGCCTGTAAGGCGGAGGTGTCCAAAGTTTGTAGATCGATACTCATCGGAAGGGCGGCAAACTATCAGCGCGCGACCCAGGGGCAAACGAAATCAAGGCGCTGCGGGAGCCACCTTAAGCGCCTGCGCTCCCGAAACGGCGGGGCCATCGAGACGATAAATGTGCTCATCGGGTTTCATCACTCCGATTTTATCGCGCGCAATGATCTCAACATACTCGGGATCGTTCGTGAGCAGGTGTACCTCGCGCTCGCGCTGGTCGCGATCGAGCTCTTGCGCCCGCAGGATTGCCCGCTTCTCATCCAGCTCCGCCGCGAGCGAATTGTAGCGGGCCCACTCCGGGTAGAAGGCTGCGGCGATCAGCAATACCAGGGTGAAAAGGATCAAGCCGCCGACGAGGCGGTTGGCCTGGTGCCAAACTTCGGGATTCCGGCGTCGTCTGGTGCGGAGCTGTTGCACGGGCCATCCCTTATCCGAGGTTTTGCGTAATTCCAATAAGGAGTTTCATCCCCGAGTGCCATAGCGGCATATTTTCTAGTGTGCGCGCGCGGCCCATCTGCTAAATGCGAACCGCTGCCGTGAAAGTCTCCGACCTCCGCGAAATCCTTCAATATGTCCCGCTCTTCCGCGAGCGCATCTTCGTGGTCGCCGTCGATGGGGAGGTTGCGAACTCCGAGAACTTCCCGAATCTTCTGCTTGATATCGCCGTTCTGCGCTCGCTCAGCATCAAGGTCGTTCTCGTACATGGCGCGAGTCATCAGATCCAACAACTCGCCGCCCAACGCGGGATCGCGATCACAAATTCCGACGGCATCGGCATCACCGACGAACCGACCCTGCAGGTGAGCATCGATGCTGCCATCCGGCTCACCAACGAGATTATGGAGGGCCTCAGCTCTGTCGACCTTCGCGCTGCCTACATCAATGCCATCATCGCTCACCCCTCCGGCATCCTCGGTGGCGTGGACCAGCAATACACCGGCAAAATCGAGCGAGTGGATGTGAAAGCTCTCAAGCTCCTGCTCGATGAGGGCATCATCCCCGTCGTGCCGCCGCTCGGCTTCGACGGCGAGGGCCGCACCTATCGCGTGAACTCCGATAGCACTGCGCTCGAGGTCGCCGTGGAACTCAACGCTGCCAAGATTCTCTACCTCGCGCCTGGACACACATTCGCCGCCACCACCGCGATTCCCCGCCAACTTTCGATCCCCGAGGCCGAGGAACTCGTCAAAAAACGGAAGGCCGAATTTGCTCCGGGCATCATCTCGAAGCTGGAAAACAGCGCCGGCGCCTGCCGCCAAGGGGTCGCCCGCGCCCATGTGCTCGACGGCGGGGTAAACGAGGCCCTGCTCAGCGAGATTTTCAGCCATGAGGGCATCGGCACGATGGTCTACTCGAACGAATATCAGCAAATTCGCCGCATCTTCAAAAAGGATGTCCGCTCCGTGACATCCCTCATCCGGCAGTCGGTGCAGAACGAGGAACTCGTCCGGCGCTCGCGCACCGAGATTCTGGAAAATCTCGCCGACTATTGGCTTTTGGAAATCGACCGCACTCCAGTCGCCTGCGTTGCCATGCACCTTTATCCCGAGCAGGC
>JBMTBF010000059.1:0-7841 GCA_049429585.1 Terrimicrobiaceae bacterium
TGGGGTGATCGACGGGACTCGAACCCGCAACAGCCAGGACCACAACCTGGAGCTCTGCCATTGAGCTACGACCACCATTGGGAAGCGCGAAAACCGCGCTTGGACAAGGAAACCTATCTCTCCGCAGCGGGACTTTTGTCAACGCCGTTCTTCGTCGGCGGCAAGGCGGGGATCTCGCCGGTCGTTCGATAATCAAGAATCTCGGCGAAAACGTAACCGATGAAAATATCCACCTCGGCGCGAAGCGGGATCCGGCGGGCGTCGTTCGAAAGCCAGATTTTCCCGGAGCGGAATTTCGAGTGGGGCTCCAGCGAGTTGCCTTTCTTGTGGTTCACCCGCTGGATTTTCAAATCGAGTTGGAGAGCCTCGCAGGGGCCATCGTCGAGGTGGATCGTGCGCGGGCCGGCGGAATGGATTTCCACAAAAAACGACGAGCCGCCAGGAAACATCAGGAGTCTGACCATGTCGCCCCGGGCGAGAGCCTGGCTGCGGATGAAGAGCATTCCAGCGAAAAAATCCCGAACCGGCTGGATTTTCACCTCCTTCCATTTTGCAGGCTTTTTTCCGGGAGGAACGGGATCGCTGAAAGTGCGCAGCGCTCCGTTCGAGCCGGTGACGATCGTGGTGAGCGAGCGGTCGGAATAGGTTTCCACCTGATCCGAGCGGAGCGTATGGAGGGTGGGTCGATCGACTGTCCCCTGAAATCTGGCATCCAATTGGTAAAGCGAACGGGCGAGTCCCTCGGTGCCTCCACGCGCATCCAGAGCGACTTGGGAGCCATTGTAGGCGATCTCGGCGTGGGCCCGCGCGGCTTCGATTTCAGACCAGCCGATTTTGAAATTCGCAACGAACGGGGCGACTTCGGGAAACGGCCCCGGGAGGTCGGGGATGAGGGTTTCCTGCCAGGCAAAAAGGGACGGAGCGGCTACAAGCGCGCCAAGCGCCAGCAGGCTCGTCCAGCGCGTCACGCGGCGGGGATGACCGGCGTTGTTCCTTCCAGCAGCAGCCAGCCACGCTGCCCGCCGGCCAGTTCACCATGGCTCCAGCGTCCGCGCTTGGAGAGGATTTTCACCACACTGCCTTGGCCAAGGGTGGTGATTTTTTGAGAGGGATCCACGGTGGGGGTTTTGTAAAGCACCGCGCCGGCGGTTGAGAGGATCATGGCGTCGCGGGAGTCCGCCTCACGCGGATCGACGAGCCAGAGCAAGGCCAACGCCGAGGCGCCGCAGATGGTCAAAAGGAGCGATACGGGGAGGAGGGCGCGGCGGGATTTCGCGGCGGTCAGGGCGGCCAAAAACAAAAACGCGCCAAGCCAGAATGCGGCTGCGCCGCCTGTCGCGAGGGCATCCATGGGAATCCGGGTGGTAACGGCGTTGTGCCAATTACGGGAGGGTGATGTGAGGCCGAGTTGGGCGTTCGCCTCGCGCAGGGCGGTTTCGGCTGGAGCAAATCGGGGGTCGAGAATCAGCGTGCGGCGGAAGGCCAGAGCGGCCTCTGCTTCCTTGCCGGTTTTGGCGAGAGCTTGGCCGAATTCGAAGTAGGCGGCGGCGGAGGGCGGCGCGGTCTGGAGATGTTTTTCAAAATACGGAATGGCCGATTCGTGCTCGCCGTGGGCGACGCGGTCGCGGGCATCGGTGAGAAAATCGGCGCGGGCAAATCCATCCGTAGCAGCCAAGGCCGCGCATAGAATCAGGGCGAATCGCAGGATCGGGGATCGCAGGTTCATATGGAGATTTTTTTGAGGGCTTCGAGAATCCGTGCTCGGGTATCGCGCTCGGGGGCAGCGGTGGCGCCGAAGGAGTATTTGCACTCTGCGTCGCGGGCCAAGAGGTCCTGCAAGACATCCTTCGAGTCGTCGTCCAGATCCAAGGCGTCGAGTTCCTCATCGGCTTCGAGCGGGTGGTCTTCAACATGGAGTTGGAAGCGCAGGCACTCCGCTGCTCGGGAGAAGAATTCCTTGTCAGGGCAATCTTGCAACGCGGCGAGAAGGGCCTTGGTTTTGCGGGCCTTTTTGCGGCGGATTCCGCCTTCGGAGCGAGAGATCAAAAGAAACACTACAACAATCAAGGCCATGATCCACACCGCTCCAAGAGCCGCGTTCGCCATAAGAAAGGCTGGGTCGAGTATCGGGAGCGTCCAACTTGAGGAGCCGGCCGGCTTGAGCGGGGAAGGCGCCGCGGGTTTGGTGTTCGCGCCGCCTTCAGATGTCGCGCCAACGGGTTCCGTGCCGATTGCGGGGGTTGATGTATTCGGCTCTCCGGCGCGTGCCTCGACCGGGAGCGGATCCTGCGTGAGAGTCTCGTATTTCCCGGTGTCGGGATCGAAGTAGCTGAAGCTCACGCCCGGCGTCTGGGTTTGGTCGGTTCGAGCGACGAGCATGAACTCGAAGGCTTTCTCTCCCGAAAAATTCACGCCGTCAGCAGGCTGGAACTTCTCGCTTGGGGGATAGGTTCTCCAGTTTTCGTCGCCGGTCAGCAACGGAGCCCCCATGGCCTCGAAGTTGCCTTGGCCAGTTACCACCACGCGAAGTGTGACGGGATCGCCAGGGCCGGTTTTCTTTGGATTCACCGAGGCCTCCATTTTGAATTTTCCGATCGCGCCGGTGAAATTCTCGGGTCGGCCCTGCTTGGGCAGGGGCGAAACCTCGATTTGAACCGGGCGTGTCTCGACAGCCACCTGGCGCGCATTGGTGAACATTCCGGGCGGGACCATGCCGCCAAAATTCCGGAAGAAATCGTCGAATCCGGGCGGGACGCTGCCGGGGAGCTGCAAACGAGCCTCCAGAGCGGCGGGCGGGATTTCGAGCATTCCCGATTTCGCAGGCGTGATCGAGGTTTGGAAGGCGAACACCACATAGTTTTCGCCGTTCACAATTTGCTCGCGCTTCGGGACATTGTTGAGCTTTTGGGTGGTGAATCCCTCGCCGGTCAGGTTCGGGCGGTCGCCGACCTCGCCGCCGATCGTTCCAAGAAAATAGTAGCGCAACTCGACGGGAATCGGTTCACCGACCCAGGCTTTTTTCTTGGAAAGAACCAGCTCTCCGAAAAACGGAGCGGCCTGCCCTTGCGGAGCCGGCTGGGCGATGCCGGGATCGTTCGTCAGGGGCATCGGCGCCGGTTGGTTGGGTGCCAATCCGAGCGCGGAATCGACAACACTCAGGCGAACGGGATTTGTTTGGAGGGTTCTTCCGCCGACTTGGACATCCACAGGGGGGATGTCGAATTCCCCGGTTCGCTCGGGAATCAACGTGTAGGTGAAGGTGAGCGTCGAGGTGATTTGAAAATTGTTCATCTCGAACCGTGTCGAGCGGCCGAAAAGTTGGATTCGCAAGCCCGGCACATTGAGGGTTTCCGGCACATCGGCGGAGCGGGCGTCCCGCACGGTAAGAACGATTTCAATCTGCTGACCCGGGGAGGTCGTGGGACTGCTGAGACCAAGGGTGGCTTCTTGCGCGTGGAGGCCCGCCGCAAGGGCGAAGGCGAAAAGAAGGGCGAGAGCTGTGCGTATAAAAATCATCGGTGCGGGCTACCAGTCGCGTAGGACATCTTGAGAGGATTGCTGGGTTTCCATGAGGTTCACTTTCTCCTCTTCGCCACGGAGGGCATTGAGAAGGGCGCGCGCCTGGCTGGGGGTGATCTGGCCTTCCTGTTCCTCCTCGGCTTGGGCGGGAACGCCCTGCGCGGCATTGGCGGGTGTCGGGGTGGGTTGGGGCTGCTCGTTGGCGCTCTTGATGTCGCCCTTCTTTTTGTCGCCGGGCGTGGGTGTGGCCTGGGGTTGAGCTTGGGGCTGTTTCTTCTTTTCGGAATCGGGCTCCTGCTCGGGTTGGCCTGATTGCTCCTTGGGCTTGTCTTTGTTTTTCTGTTCCTCGTCCTTGGGCTCCTTCCCTTCTTTTTCCTGCTGGTCTTGCTGGCCCTGCTGCCCGTCCTGCTCTTTTTGCTGGGAGTCTTTTTTGTCCTGCTCCTCGGGCTTTTGCTCCTGGTTTTGCTGCTGGTCTTGAGGTTGCTGTTGTTGCTGATCCTTCTGTTCGTCCTTCTTTTGCTGGTCCTGCTGCTGTTGCTGGTTTTGGTCCTGCTTTTGATCCTGTTTCTGCTCTTGCTGCTGCTGTTGTTTCTCGAGGTCCTCGATGAGTTTTTTCACCAACTCGCGGTTTTCCTTCGCAAAATTGTTGTCGGGATTGAGCTGCAGCGCCTCGTCGTATTGTTCGATGGCGTTTTTCCAATTGGTTTTCTTGGCTTCGGGCTCCGCCGCGGCTTCGCCTTTTCGAACGAGCGTGTTGGCGAGGTTGTAGGCCGCCGCTTCGCGAAGTTTCAGGTTCGGGGAGAGAATGGCTTCGGTGAAATGCGTCGCGGCCTTGTCGAGATCGCCCGTCTTGTAGGCGGCTGCGCCGGTGTTGAATTGCAACTCGCGCGATGCGGGTTGGGCTTGGAGTTTCTCCTCAAAAACACTCGCGGCCTTGTTGAAATCCCCGTTGTTGAATTCCTCCAGGCCGGACTGAGCGAGGGCGTTTGGTAAAAAGGCCAGGAACACCATCGAGGTTTTCGCCAAGCGCCGACGGCGATCGCCGGGAAGCAGCGAGAGCGCCAGCAGGATGGTCGCCACCGCGAGTGGCCATTGATATCTCTCAATGGGTTGTCGCGCGTTGAAAACCCCGTTTTCCGAAAGCTCCATTGGCACAATGCCCTTCTCGAATATATCCCGCGCCGCTTCAGGTCCGATCGGAATGAAGAAGCCACCAGTGGCCGCGGCGATCTCGCGCAGGCGGGATTCGTCGAGCTTTGAGGTGACAGGTTTGCCGTTCTTGTCGCGAACGAAATCCGGGCGACCATCATCGAGGCGGATGGGAATCAACGACCCCTCGGGCGAGCCGATGCCGACCGTGAAAATGCGAACCCCCTCCTGCGCGGCACGTTTTGCGGCGGCGATGCCATCGGCGTCCAATTCCTCGCCATCCGTGAGAACCACGAGCGCGCGGGTGTTTCCCTCGGCTTTGCCAAACGCCTCGAGCGCGGCATTGATCGCGGCGGCGAGATTCGTGCCGCCGACGGGGATCAAATCCGTATCGAGTTCATCGAGCGCATTGGTCACCGCGGAGTAGTCGAGCGTGAGCGGCGCCTGCAGGAAGGCCGATCCGGCGAAGGCGATGAGGCCCACGCGGTCGCCTTGCATGAGGCGCACGAGGTCCTGGGTGAAAAGCTTGGCTCGGGCGAGGCGGGTGGGGGAGACATCCGTGGCCATCATGCTTCGCGAGGTGTCGATGGCGACGATCACATCGCGACCCTTCTGCTTTGTTTCCTTTTCGATGAAGCCGTAGCGCGGTTGCGCGAGGGCGAGGGCGGCAAAGGCGAGGGCCGCCAGCATCAAAGCGGCCCGAACTGTGCGGCGCATCGGGCTGACCGAGCCGGCGAGTTGCTCGCGCAGGCGGGGGGCGACGATTTTGGAAACGAGTTCCCGCCCGCGCCGGTGTGACCACAGGAACAGGAGCGCCGCCAGCGGGATCGCTGTCAGCAACCAGAACCACACGGGCTCGCCGAATGTCAGGGAAGTCGTCTCCATACGGTTTGCGAAAGCAGGATTTCAAGAAGCAGGCAGGCGATGCCGGGGATCAGGACATAATAAAAGAGGTCGCGGTATTGCGCGGTCCGTTCCACTTCGACCTTTGTCTTCTCCATTTTATCGATCTCGGCAAAAATCTTGCGGAGCGAGTTGGTGTCGGTCGCCCGGAAGTATTGGCCGTTCGTGATGGAGGCGATTTCACCGAGCGTCTTTTCGTCGAATTTCACGAGGACATTGCGATACACGGTGCGGCCGAAGGCGTTTTGAAGGGGGAACGGCGCCTCGCCCTCGGTGCCTGCTCCGATCGTATAAATGCGGATTCCGAGCGCCTTGGCGGCCTCGGCGGCGGTGAGAGGCTGAACCTTGCCGGCGTTGTTGTCACCGTCGGTGAGCAAAACGATCAACTTGGTTTTTGCCTCCTTGTCCTTCAATCGGTTCGCGGCGGAGGCGATGGCCGACCCGATCGCCGTTCCATCCTCGACGAGGCCAATGCGCAGTCGCTCCAGATTTCTAATGAGCCAGTCATGGTCCAGCGTGAGCGGGCTCACGAGATAGGGGCGACCCGCAAAGGCAACGATACCAATGCGGTCGTTCGGGCGCTGTCGGATGAATTGCTCTGTCACGAGCTTGACGGCGTCGATGCGGTTGGCGCGGCTGTTTCCAATGGTGAAATCCTCCGCGAGCATCGAGCGCGAAACATCGATGACGAGCATGATGTCCACGCCGGTGGCCTGGACGCGGGTCGTCACGCGGCCGAGTTGCGGACGGGCGAGGGCGATGATGAAGAGCGCGAGGGCGAGGTAGCTGAGTCCGGCGAGGAAGGCCCCGGCGCGGTTGCGCTGGCGGCTGCCGATTTCGGCCAGCATCGAGGTGGTCGAAAAGGTCACTGCCGCCGTGCCGCCGAATTTCCCCTTCAGCCAGGCCAGAACCGGGATCCCGAGCAGGAGCAGAAGCAGCCAGGGATGGGCGAAGGAAAATTCGGAGAGCCAGTTCCTCATTTGGCGGGCTCCTTGCCAGGCGATTGAGCCTCGCCGCGAACGAGGCGGGCCGCGATGTCGAGAAGGTCGAGGAGTTCGGTCGCCGGCGCGCCGGAGCGGGCGTATTTCAGCAAGTCGGTTTTCGAAAGGAAGACCTCGAGGCCGTCTTTTTCATGGTCTGTGAAAAACGGGCTCTCACGCAGGGTGTCGAGGAATTCGATCGAGGTCTGCGTGGAGGCCTCCAATCCATATTCGGATTGGATATATCGGCGGAGGGCATTGGAAACATTGACGCCGAATTTGTAGGGATCGGCCCCGGAGACACCGGCACGAAGTTTTTCCAAAGCCTCGAGCGCCTTTTGCCGGTTGGTGAGCGGCGGCGCCTTGCGGGCGAGGAATTTCTTCACCAGCAGGAAGGCGAGATAGAGAACGGTGGCCAGAACCACCGCGCCGGCGATCGTCATCCAGAGCGGATACGGCCAATACCAAACCGGTCCGACGATGTCGTGGATCGGGGCGGGCGTGGGAGTCGGGGTTGGGCCTTGGTTGAACGGGTTCATGCGGCCTGACGTCGCTCGCGGAGCTCGAAGAAGTTCCGGAGCGGAATGAGATAGTCCTCGTTGGTGGTGAGGCGGACGATATCAACGCGGCGGGAGCGCAGGAGATATTCGAGGTCGTCCAGGCGCTCGTTGTTGATTTCGTGCAGGGCGCGGCGGACGGCCTTGCTGCCGGTGTTGACATCGATCTGCTCTCCGGTTTCGGCGTCCTCGAGAGTGATGATTCCGACATTCGGCAATTCGCTTTCGCCCTTGTCGATCACCGGCATGGCGACGAGGTCATGGCGCTTGCTAGAGACCGTGAGGGATTTGGTGAAATCCGGCGCGAGGAAATCCGAAATCATGAATACAACCGAGCGGCGGCTGACGACGAGATTCAGGTAGTCGAGCGCTCCGGCAAGGTCGGTGCCGCGGCCCTCGGGCTCGAAAAAAAGCATCTCGCGGATGAGGCGGAGGGTGTGCAGGCGACCTTTTTTCGGCGGAATGAACAGCTCGATCCGGTCTGTGAAGAGGATCAGGCCGACCTTGTCGTTGTTGTTAATCGCGCTGAAGGCGAGGATCGAAGCGACCTCGGCGGCGAGTTCGCGTTTGCTCAACTCGACGCTGCCAAACATGCCCGACGCGCTCACATCCACGAGAAGCATCACGGTGAGCTCGCGTTCCTCGGTGTATTTCTTGATGTAGGGGGCGTTCATGCGCGCGGTGACATTCCAGTCGATCGAGCGGATTTCATCGCCCGGCGCGTATTCGCGGA
>JBMTBF010000060.1:0-7828 GCA_049429585.1 Terrimicrobiaceae bacterium
ATTGTGGTGGTGATAGTTTGCATGGAAGGCGAATTATTTTTTCGAACGTCAAAGATGAGCGATACGGGTAGATGGCGCGGAGCGTGCTTCAGCACAATCCGTGACAGCTACCCGGCATCGCTCCATCGCTTTGCTAGGCTCAATTTTATTTCTTCTTATCGCAGTGCATGCACCTGCTAACGGTTAGGCTTCTGTCTGCTGCATATTTCAGGATTTCCTCTTCTGAATCTGATATAATCTTTTCTGTATTAGCCAGACCTTTGGCTAACGGGTCGTCCCAGGAGCTATTTCCGCAATGCCAGCAGGCATCGACGAAATGGAGATAGGCTTTCTTCTTTGTCTTTACGACGAGAAATGGGGCTCTCGGATTGGATGCACGCCACGACTGAAATTCAGCGTGGGCATCTTTACTGGTAGATGAATCAATAGAGCGAACCATTTTACCTTCGGCTTGTCGGTTTTCTTCTGCCTAATGTTGTTTGGAAACAAACAATTTCCGATTTAACCATCAAGGCAAGAAAAAAGCGGACTGTTGAGGGTGGTTTTACGCCTTTAACCTCCGATACCTGCGGATAAGTGAGTTTGTGCTACTATCATGCTTCAGGTCGGGTTCTCCGGCGGTCTCAAGCTCGGGGATGATGCGTTGGGCGAGGGCTTTGCCGAGTTCGACGCCCCATTGGTCGAAGGAGTTGATGTTCCAGATCACGCCTTGGGTGAAGACGCTCATCTCGTAGAAGGAAACGAGGCGGCCGAGGGTGGCGGGGGTGAGTTTTTCGGCCATGAGGACATTCGAGGGGCGGTTGCCGTCGAATACGCGATGCGGCGCGATCGCTGGCGCGGTGCCCTCGGCTTCGACTTGGGCGAGGGTTTTTCCAAAGGCCAGGGCCTCGGTTTGCGCGAAGACATTCGACATGAGCAAATCCTGGTGACGACCGAGCGGGTTGAGGGATTTGGCGAAGGCGATGAAGTCGCAGGGGATCACGCGGGTGCCTTGGTGGATGAGTTGGTAGAAACTGTGCTGGCCGTTCGTGCCGGGCTCGCCCCAGTAGATCGGGCCGGTGTCGGAGTCCACGCGGGCGCCGTCGAGTTTCACCGACTTGCCGTTGCTCTCCATCGTGAGCTGCTGGAGGTAGGCGGGGAAGCGCTTGAGGTATTGGTCGTAGGGCAGGACGGCGACGGTCTGCGCGCCGAAGAAGTCGTTATACCAAACGGCGAGCAGGCCGTGGAGGACGGGGAGGTTTTTCTCGAACGGAGCGGTGCGGAAATGCTCGTCCATCTCGTGAAATCCAGCGAGGAGTTCGCGGAAGTTGTCGGGGCCGATGGCGATCATCGTCGAGAGGCCGATGGCGGAATCCATCGAGTAGCGTCCCCCCACCCAGTCCCAGAAACCAAACATGTTCGCGGTATCGATGCCGAACTCCGAGACTTTGGCGGCGTTGGTGGAAACGGCGACGAAATGCTTGGCGACGGCGGCCTTGTCCCCACCGAGTCCGGCGAGCGACCAATCACGCGCCGTGTCGGCGTTGGTCATCGTCTCGAGCGTCGTGAAGGTTTTTGAGGAAATGATGAAAAGCGTCTCGGCGGGATCGAGGTCATGCGTGGCCTCGGCGAAATCCGTGCCATCCACATTCGAGACAAAGCGAAGAGTGAGCGAGCGGTCGCTGTAATGGCGGAGAGCCTCGTAGGCCATGACGGGGCCGAGGTCCGAGCCGCCGATGCCGACATTGACGATGTTTTTGATGCGTTTGCCGGTGTGGCCCTTCCACTCACCGGAGCGGATGCGGTTGGCGAAAGCGGACATCCGATCGAGAACGGCGTGAACCTCCGGCACGACATCGACGCCATCCACCTTGATCGAGGCGGTGCGGGGCGCGCGCAGGGCGGTGTGGAGCACGGCGCGGTTCTCGGTGATGTTGATCTTGTCACCACGGAACATCGCGTCGATCCGCTCACGAAGCCCGGCGGCATTGGCCAGCGAGACGAGGTCGGCGATGGTTTTTTCGGTGATCAGGTTTTTCGAGTAGTCAAAAAAGAGCCCGGCGGCCTCGAGTTGGAATTTCGTGGCGCGGTCGGGGTCGTTGGCGAAAAGCTCGCGCAGGTGCGGGAGGGATTCGCGTTGGGATTCGAGGGATTGCCAGGGGGTTTGCTCGGTGATGTTCATGACGCTTGCTGGTTTTTCAGATAAGCCCGCCGAGCGGAAGCCTGAAAAATCGGAGGAGACGCGATGGAAAGCCGCGAGGACGCGGCGACCGGGGAGTTATTTTTTGAGGGCGTCGCGGATTTCGGCCAGGAGCACTTCGGTGCGAGTGGGCTCGAGAGGAGCGACCGGCGCAGGAGCTGGTTCGCGTTTGATTTTGTTCACAACCTTCACAAGCACGAAAACGCAGGCGGCGATGATCAGAAACTCAATGACGGTGTTGAAAAACACCCCGTAGCCGATGACCGGAGCGCCGGCTTGCTTCGCGGCGGCGAGGGTTTCGTAGGTTTTGCCGTCGAGCGAAACAAAGAGGCTGCTGAAATCGACACCCTTCATCATCGCACCGATCGGCGGCATAATGACTTCGGCGACGAGGCTATTGACGATTTTTCCGAAAGCGGCACCGATGATCACACCGACAGCGAGGTCGATGACATTTCCACGGGAGATGAACTCACGGAATTCCTGGGCGATTTTCATTTGGGCGGAGTGAAGACCTAATCCTGCGGCCTGCCAAAGAAAAAACGGGCGGGGTCCAGGCCCCAAATCAGCCAATGATCTGGCGGAGGTTCCCGGTGATGCGGCCGTCGTAGAGCGCTTTGCCGATAATGGCGCCGTAAAGGCGGGGCATGGCGGCAAGGCGAACGAGGTCCTCCGGACAGGAAACGCCACCGCTCGCGATGAGGTTGCACTCGAGCAGGGCGAGGAGTTTTTCGAGTTCCGCGAAGTTCGGCCCCTCGAGCATGCCGTCGGTGGCGATGTCGGTGTAGATGATCGTGCCGATGCCGGCTTTCTGCGCGGCGAGGGCGAGGTCCGAGGCTTTGGTGGTGGTGGTCTCGGTCCAGCCTTTCACGGCAACGAGGCCGTTATTGGCATCGATACCGACAGCAAGATGCATGCCGCCGAAGCGAGCGCAGAGGTCGGCGAGGATTTCGGGGGACTGCCAAGCCTTGGTGCCGAGGATCACGCGGTCGACCCCGGCATCGATGGCAGATTGGATTTTTTCCGCATCGCGCATTCCGCCGCCAAGTTCGCACGGGATGTTCACCGAGGCGCAGATTTTTTCGACAGCGTCGAGGTTGCGGGGCTCCCCGGAAAAAGCCGCATCGAGATCGACGATGTGAAGCCAATCGGCACCCGAATCCTCCCATTTTTTAGCGAATGCGACGGGGTCGGAGGAATAGACGGTTTTTTCGGTGGCGAGGCCGCGGCGGAGGCGGACGACCTCGCCGCCCATGAGGTCGATGGCTGGAAGCAGGTTCATAGCGTGGAAAGAAAATTGCGGAGGAGAGCGAGGCCGGCGGTCTGGCTTTTCTCGGGGTGGAATTGAACGGCGTGGAGTGCACCGCGTGAAACTCCGGCAGCGAACGAAACCCCGTAATCGCACCGGGCGGAGATGATTTCCGCGTCGGCGGGGACGGGGTAGTAGGAGTGGACGAAATACATCGAGACTCCGGCGGGAAAGCCCTTGTAGAGCGGTCCGGAGGGGTCGCGGAGGGTGTTCCAGCCCATGTGGGGGACCTTTAGATCACCGGATGCGAAACGCACCACGCGCCCTCGGAGAACGCCGAGACCTTCGACGCCGGGGGATTCCTCGCTGGATTCGAAGAGAAGCTGGTAGCCGAGACAAATCCCCAGGTAGGGCCTGCCGGAAGCTGCCCAATCGCGAACGGGCTCCCAAAGACCGGCGGCGCGCAGGTTTTCCGCGCAATGGGCAAAAGCCCCGACGCCTGGAACAACGATCGAGTCCAGCGCCGACAGTTCAGAAGCCGAAGTGACGAGGCGCGGCGCGGCTCCCGAGGCTTCGAGGGCCTTGCAGACGCTTCTAAGATTGCCGCTACCGTAGTCGATAACGCCGAGAACCGGTGAACTCACAGCACTCCCTTGGTGCTGGGAATTCCCTGAACACGGGGGTCGATGCGGGTGGCCTCGTCCATCGCGCGGGCGAGGGATTTGAAAATTCCCTCCGCCATGTGGTGCGCATCGCGACCCGCGAGGACATCCACATGGAGGTTCATTCCGGCATTCACGGAAATCGCACGCAGGAATTCCTCCACGAGCTGGAACGAAAACGCCGACCCGATCGCGGGGACATCGGCGGGGGCATTGTAGGCCAGGAACGGCCGCCCGCTCAAATCGACCACCGAGCGGACGAGCGACTCATCCATCGGCACATAAAAAAAGCCGTAGCGCCGGATGCCAGCCTTGTCGCCGAGAGCCTTCGCTATGGCCTGCCCGAGCAGGATGCCGGTGTCCTCGACCGTGTGGTGATAATCGACTTCGATATCTCCCTTCGCGGTTAGCTCAAGGTCCATCAACCCATGCTTGGCGAAGAGCGTGAGCATGTGGTCGAAAAACGCAATTCCGGTGGAGATTTTCGAAATACCGGAACCGTCGAGATTCAACACGAGCTGGATTTCGGTTTCGGAGGTTTTGCGTTCGAGTTTGGCCAAGCGGGACATGGAATGTGTAATTAAGCAGAGGCGTTCCCTCTTGAAAAGACCACAAGCCCCGCTGCGCTGAATCGACTCGAATCCGCCGCGACAAATTTCCGGAAGTCGCGTCTGGAAATTTCCTTGCGCCTCTGCCAAGCCAAAGCGTCTTATAGGTGTCGTGGACTACGATTTGATCGTTATCGGCTCCGGACCCGCAGGCGAAAAGGGGGCTGCCCAAGCGGCGTATTTCGGAAAAAAAGTCGCCCTGATCGAAAAAGAGGGCTTCCCCGGCGGTGCGGCGGCCAATACCGGCACACTCCCCTCGAAAACCCTCCGCGAAACCGCGCTCCACCTTTCGGGATTTCGCAAACGCGAGATTTACGGACTCGACTTCGATTTCAACCAGCGCATCAACGCGGAAAATTTCCTGCACCATTTCCACAATGTCCGTAGCCGGGAGCGTGACCGCATCGGCCGAAACATGCTAAGACACAGTGTCGATGTCGTCCAAGGCACCGCTTCCTTTCTTGATGCGAACACGATCCAAATCGCGCGTCAGGATGGATCCACCCAAAATCTCGCTGCACAAAAAATTCTCATTGCCACCGGAACCCGCCCGCACCATCCCGATTCCTACCCCTGGCACGACGCGCGGCTTTTCGAGTCCGACACGATTCTTTCGATTCCCGAACTTCCCCACACGATGCTCGTCATTGGCGGCGGGGTGATCGGGAGCGAATACGCCTGCATTTTTGCCGCCCTCGGCGTGAAGGTCGTGCTGGTGGATGGACGGGACCGGCTTTTGGGGTTTCTTGATGCCGAACTCTCCGTGGCGTTGCAAAATGCGATGCGCGGGATGGGGGTCGAGCTTCTTCTCGGCGAGCAGATCGAATCCCTCACCTCCTCCGAAAAAATCCAAGCAGTTCTGAAAAACTCCGGCGTCCGGTCGTTCGATGCCGTCCTTGCCGCTGCCGGGCGCCAAGGCAACACCAGCGACATGGGCCTCGAAAAAATCGGCCTCATGCCCGACAAGCGCGGCCTCCTCAAAGTCAACGAGCATTACCAGACCTCGCTCCCCCATATTTATGCCGCCGGGGATGTGATTGGATTCCCTGCGTTGGCCTCGACCTCGATGGAGCAGGGGCGCGTGGCGATGTGCCATGCCTTCGACCTGAAATACAAAACCGACCTCGCCCGGATTCTCCCGCTCGGCATTTACACGATTCCCGAATGCTCCAGCGCCGGTGAGAGCGAAGAGTCCCTCCGCGAAAAGAAAGTCCCTTATGTCGTCGGTCGCACGGCCTATTCCCAAAACAGCCGCGGCTTCATCATCGGCGACGAGGATGGTTTTCTGAAACTTCTCTTCCGCGCGGAGGACATGAGACTTCTCGGCATCCATGTTCTCGGCGAGGAGGCCACGGACCTTGTCCACATCGGGCTCACCGCCTTGCTGCTCGGCCAAACCGCCTCGATTTTCATCGATACCTGCTACAACTACCCCACCCTCTCCGAGATGTATAAATACGCGGCCTACGATGCGATGGGCCGCAAGCAGCGGGGCGAGGTCGTTGTATTTTCTTAAAAAACGGAGGCGCCTCATGGCAGGTTGGCGCGCCCCGTGCGGGAGAGCAGGCCTTCCATCGCCTTCCATGCCGCCGGCCAATCACCGACGCGGACGGCCAACGCACACTGCAGGCGGTAGCCCTCGGCGTCCTTCGCTTGGATCGATTCCGCTATGATACGGCGCGCGGTGACATGGTTTTGCTGGGCCAGATAGTAGGCCACGCTTTCCGCCAGCCCGGATGGAGTCTCGCGACTGGAAAGCTGCTCGGGCGTGAGGTTCGGCAGGCCGAGGTCGATCGCGTATCGTTTTTGAGCGGCTTCGACCGCCTGCTGGAATTCTTTTTTAGCGAGCATTTGGCGCAAGCGCAGACCCCACGCCGGATCCTCCCAGTCGGGGTTTTCGGCGAGAAATTTTTCCAACGCCTGCTTGTTGCCTCGACTCCACCAGGACTCGAGAAATTTCTTCCGACCCGGCCCGTCGAGGCTGGCCATGAAATCCTTGTTCCGAACGCTCTCCTCGATTTTTTCGGACGGGGCGCTTCCGATCCAAACCATCCAAAGCCCAGGAGTCATGCGTCCACACTGCTCGAGGATCGGGAGCATTTCGGGGTGCTTGCGGGCGTGGCCCAGCATGCGGCCGTAGAGTTCCTCGGGATAGGAATAGGCTCCGCCCTTCTGGATGCGGAGGTGCCGTTTCATCGACTCCACCCAAAGCTCGGCCGTGCGCTTGGGATCGTCTCCGAGCCAGAGCATTCCCTGGTCGAAAACCAGCCTCGAACTCACGGGATTCAACGCCCGCTCGGCGGCAAAAACGGCATCGGCAACAATCGGGTTGCCGCCATTTTTAATCTCTCGATATCCAAGCTCGCGGTAGAGGCCGACGGACATCGGCGAGAGAGGAATCTCGGACCGGGCGAGATTGGTGGCGGCTTCGATTTGCCCCTTTTCCACCAGTTGACGCATTTGATTCACGGCAATCGCGGCGCGGTAGGGAGGAAAGGGCACTTCGCCGAACCATTGCGAGCGGATCAGCAACAGGCCGAGAGCCAGGCAACCGGCGCCACCCGCGCCGAAAATCATGCGTTGCGTCCACCAGGATGTGTTGCGTTCCGTGCTGGTGGGGGCGGGATTGCCGAACGCCAAGCCGGCGAGCACGAGAATCCACCAACCGAGTTCCACGCGATGGATCGGCACATCGACCACCGCATGCAGGATCGCCGCCAGCGCGGCGGCAATCATTCCCCACCGAAGCGGCCAGGTTCCGCTTTTGCGGAACGGCAGCATGTCGCGAATCAAAACCGCCATCAGCGCAAAGGCGCAAAAAACGAACCCCAGCCCCGACTCGCACGCCACCATGAGCCAGTCGCTTTCAGGGTGGATCGGAATCGCCTCGTCGATGCTGGCATTAACATAGAAAGGCGCCACATAGCGGAATGTTCCCAGGCCGGTTCCCGTGACAGGGTAGTCTCGAACGATCCTCACCGAGTCGCGAAAAATCTTGGACCGGAAATCCGAAAACGCCGGGCCGCTTTTATCCTCTCCACTTTCGGCTGCCAGAGAGGACGCACCGAAAAACTCCAGCACCCGGTCCCGAGCCTGGCTCTCGGTGGAAAAGAAAATCCCGGCGATTAAA
>JBMTBF010000061.1:0-7811 GCA_049429585.1 Terrimicrobiaceae bacterium
ACCGAGACCTCCCCATCTACGGGGTCCAATTCCACCCCGAATCGATCCTCACCCAACACGGGAAGCAGATGCTGAAGAATTTCCTCGATTTGTAATCAGGATGCGTCGCCGATAAAAACCCTCTCGCCCGCCTCGAGCCCCTCCAGCACGGGCAAAAAGCCGTTGATTTCGGGGCCGAGCTTGACCGGCACGGGAACGGCTTTTCCTTTCTCCTCAAGGAGGACTTGGGTGCCGTTTTTGGAAAAACGCACCGCCTTCGCCGGCACCACCGGACCTTCGGGGAAAACCTCCGTCTCGATTTCGACAAGTCCCTGGGTGTTGCTTGAGACTAGGCGGCTCTCATTGTCGAGGATCGCCTCGATTTTGAAGCGGCCTGTTTTCGGATCGGGGGCGGAACTTCGAAATTGAACCTCGGCCCCGGCCAACACGCGACCGGAGGGGGAAAGCCGAAGCGGGATTTTTTCTCCAGGTTTGAAAAAACCAAGGACCGCTTCCGGGACATTCACGAAAACGCGCAACTTTTCCAGATCCGAGACTTCACCGGCGAGTTGGTTTTCCTCCACGGAGTCTCCGCTTTCAACATCCAGCAAGGTCACTATTCCGCTGATCGGCGATCGAACAGTATGCGCGGCCAAAACCTCGCGGGCCCGGTCAAGTTGCTGACGGCTTTCCCGGACTTCAGCCCACGCGGCCTCAAGGGCGGTTTCGCCCACAGCGCCCGTTTTACTCAGGCGCTCGGTTTCAACGAGCGAGAGGGAGGCCTCGGTGTGACGCGCCATCGCGGCATCAAGGGCGTTACGGGCTTTGGTTTCCTCAAGCTTGAGGATCGGATCGCCTTTTTTCACCCGCGTCCCCGGCTCGACCAACCTCTCGAGGACCAGCCCGGCGACAGTTGAACGAATCTCCGCGTCGATCCACGGCCGGATCTCGGCGGGAAATTCCAGAACCCGCGCGAGGCGCTCGTAGCCAACCTCGACAGACAATGGCGCGGCCGAGGGAACTTCGGCGGCTTTCGGCGCCATCCGCTGGCGCTCGTGCCGGACGCCAAGAAACGCCATGAGAAACAGCGCCAGGGCGGCTGCTCCGGGGGCGATGCGTTTGGCCCGGCTGGTCGTGATCATCGGCTTCGAACTTAACCATCACACCGCCACTGGCAAGAAGCCCGAGAGGGACGAACATGGCTGTTGAAAATCAAGGGGCGACCGGTATTTTGCGGCCCATGTCACTCGACAGGACATTGCTTGCAGCGCAAGGCTACATGGAACTCGATATGCCCTCCGACGCGTTGGCGGAACTCGACGCCCTCGGGCCCGAGGTCTGCGAGCACGAGGCGGTCCTGCAAATGAGGCTTTTCATTCTGATGAAAACGCGTTCCTGGGATGATGCCTTGGCCGTGTGCAGGAGGCTGAGGGAGCTGTATCCCGAAGGGGCCGCGGGCTACATCCACGGCGCGTTTTGCCTGCACGAGGGGGGACGCACCGCCGAGGCGCGGGATTTGCTCCTGAGCGGCCCGGCGTCGCTGGAAGACGAGGCGACTTATTTCTACAATCTCGCCTGCTATTCGGCTGTGCTTGGAGACCTCAATGCCGCACGCGATTATGTTCAGACGAGCTTTGCGATGGATGACAAATTCCGCGAGATCGCAAAACTCGATCCCGATCTCCACTCGCTGCGGCAGGAATTGTGAAGGCTGTCGAGGAGGCGTTCAGCCGGAATTTCGAGGAGGGACGCGAGGGCGGGGCGGCATTGTGTGTATTTCAGGGCGGGGAGGTGGCGCTTTCGCTCCAGGGAGGATTTCGCGACGCCGCGCGGAGCGAGCCATGGGACGACTCCACCATCGTCTTGGTTTGGTCGGCAACAAAAGCCCCTTCCAGCGCATGCGCGCTCCACGCGATTCGGGAGGCGGGGTTGGATTTGGAAACCCCCGTCGCGGAGTTTTGGCCGGAATTCGCGCGGGCCGGAAAGGAACGCCTGACTCTTGGTCATGTGATGACGCACCGGGCGGGGCTTTGCGCTTTGGATGATCCCTCCGCGAATCTTCTCGACCGGGAAAGCGTAACCCGCGCCATCGAGCACCAACGCCCGCAGCTGCCGCCCGAAGCAGGCCCGGCCTATTCCCCCAGGGTTTTCGGCTTTCTTCTCGACGAGATCGTCCGACGCTTGGCCGGCGGTGAAAGCCTCGGGGATCGCTGGCGACGCGTTTTCGCCGAACCCCTCGGCTTGGATTTTTGGATCGGGCTGCCCGAAAGCGAACATCACCGGGTGGCGACGATGCTGTCACCCAAGCCCGGCCCGCCCGCGCAGGCCGATGAACTTTTTCTCAAAGCCTTTTCCGCCCCCGCATCGCTTACCCGGCGCGCCTTTGCGAGCCCCGCTGGCCTAGCGGCGGCCTCGGCGATGAACACCCCACATGTCCGATCCGCCTCTCTCCCTGCGATGGGAGGAATTGGCTCGGCGCTCGCTTTAGCCAAATTCTTCGCGATGCTCGCGAATGGCGGGACCTGGCAGGGACGAATTTTTTTGGATTCCGAAACCCTCGACTGGATCGCCTCACCCGCCGTGCAGGGATTCGATCCCGTGCTTCAACGCGAGATGGCGTTCTCGGCAGGATTCACCCGCGATCCGATTAACGCCACCGGCCAAAAAATCCGCTCGATGCTCGGCCCATCGACCTCGGCGTTCGGCCATGCGGGAGCGGGCGGCAGCCTCGCTTTTGCGGACCCTGATCGCAACCTCGCCTTCGCCTATGTAATGAACCAGATGGAACTCGGCGTGCTGCCCCACGAACGGTGCCAGCGCCTCGTCCACGCGGTGTATTCATGAGCCGAATTCTTTCGCCCCACCCCGCCCCGTTTTGTGCTATGGATCCATCGATGAAAGTCGGCGACAACCTCACCGGGGCGCTCCTCGTGGCGCATCCCGACCTGCGCGATCCGAATTTCCGCCGGACGATTGTCTTTTTGTCGCAGCACAGTCCCGAGGTGGGCGCGACTGGTTTCGTTTTGAATCGCCCGATCGACTTTGTCGCGGATCGCGGACCAAAGGCGCCCGCGTTTTACGGAGGCCCGGTGGATGCCGGAAAAATGCTGCTCACAAGCCTCCAATGGCGGGACAATCCAAGCATGGTGGCGTTCCGGGCCTTCAACGGGGGCGAGGAGGAGGATTCGCGGCGGGGCTGGGAGGACGGGCTTCGCATCTTCGTCGGCTACTCGGGATGGTCCGCCGGCCAACTCGAAGAGGAAATCCAGCAAAATGCCTGGCTTGTTTTCGCACCCACACGGGAGTTGATCGAAATGAAATCCCCCGATTCGGTTTGGAAAGGCATCATGCGCGGCGCGGGACCCGTTTTCCACCTGCTCTCCGAGGCCCCCAACGACCCCCGACTGAATTGATGCCTTAACTGAAGACCACTCTGTCCGTTTTTATGACAGGGGTCCAGACGTGCATCAATCAGCATCAGGGATTCCTGCGGCGGGAAATCGCCCAGGTATGCCAACCGGGGGAATGGAGAAACTCCCGCGGCGGCTTCGCGCGAGGTTGGCGGGCCCGCATTCAACAGTAATCCGGCACCAGTTCACCACTGTGAGCGGAGAAGCCTGCTCCGAATGCGGTGAGCCAGAGGCTTTCGTTTTCCGGCTGGGTATCGAGGAAATGCTCCAACGCCGCGAGGACGCTTGGGCTGCTGATATTGCCGTAACGCCGTAAAATTTCGCGTGTGGAGTTCAACTTTTGGCCTGGAACGGCACGCTCGATGGCCTCGATGACATCCCTTCCGCCAGTGTGCGCGATAATCCGCCGGGGGCCGTTGGAACTCATTTCATAGAGTTTCGAGACAGCCTCGGCAGCGAGATCCGGAACCTCGCGGTGGAGTTGGTTTTTGAGGCGGCCACCGGCATTGACGAAGCGGATTTTTTCGCGGTGCTCGGGTTGGTGGATGGTTCGAAAATTCTGGAATCGCAACTGGCCGCCTTGGTTTTTTCCTCTCCAGATGGCGGCAGCGGCTCCGTCGCCAAAAAGGCACAAACTGATGAGGACGCCAGGCTCATCGTTGAGATAAAAGGCGGAGGAGGAAATTTCAACGGCGATGGTGGCCACGGTCGCTTCAGGGTTCGCCGCCAGAAAGCCGCGCGCGGTTTCCAGGAGCGGCAGGGCCGCTCCGCAGCCGAGGCCGAGCAGGTCTTGAAGAAAGGCGTTCGGGCGAAGTCCCATCCCCTCCGAAATGTAGCTGCTCAATCCCGGACACAGGTAGCCGGTGCAGGTGCAGACGAATAAAGCGTCGATATCCGAGGGGTTCATCGCGGCGAGGTCGCACGCTTTCCGGAGCGCCTGGGAGGCGAGTCGCGGCGCATGACATTCAAAATGCCGATGCAGGGCGCCGGCATCCCAGCCAAAGGTTTTCTGCAAATCGGGATCGCAAAACCGGCGGGTTTCGATCCCCGAATCACCCAAGAGAACCTTTTGTAGAAGGTCCCTTGAACGCCCCCGCAAACCCTCCATCGCCCCCGATGCGTTCAATATTTCAAAGCACTCGCGCTGGGTAAAGGCGTGCGGCGGAAAGGCGGTGGCGAGGGATTGAAGATACATCAACGGACGAGGTGGAGCAGTGTTTGACAAGGAAGACACTTGTGGCGAGCCAAGGCGCCAGCAAGCCGGAGGCCGAGCGGATTCAGCAGAATCCGATGGAACGCACCCGCCACGGCGAGCCGTCGATTGAAACGGCGCGCTTGGTTGGCGGCTGACATCGAAGCCGCTTCCATCCACGATTTGCAGCCGTCTGCGTAGTCGATTGCGGCTTCCAATGCGCACTCGGCGGACTCAAAGGCCATGCTCATTCCATTTCCTGTAAAGGGTGGAATCATGCTTGAAGCGTCTCCGATGCAAAAGTCCGGCCCGAGCTGCCAACCGGTTTGAAATCCCGCAACCCCGCAAAAGCTCGACTCATCGATTTCCGCCGCTTCCAAGCGCTCGGCGAGGGCGCTCAGCGAAGAATCGTGAAGCATGGACAAAAGAAGCGCACTCCCTTTTGCGCCACTCCGGGGTTTCCTTTGAAACAACCCGCAGATGTTCACTTTTTCATCCTCGATCCTTGCCAGCCCGATGTAGCCCGCCGGCGAGGCGAACATTTCCAGATCGTGGGTCAGAGGCAGGTTGCGGGCATGGCATTTCAGTCCCATCCATGACGAAGTTCGCCGCGGACGGCCCGCCGCCCAGATCACGCCGGGCGCCGGAGCCACACGGGAATTTGTGATCAGGCTGCCGCCAAGTGAGCGAAATCGCCTTTGAAGATGGTCATCCAGTTTCCAGCGGGAAATTCCATGGCCAGGAGCCTGCATTTCAGAAAGCAGCCCGGAGGAGTCATTCCATGAAGCACTCAGAAGTGGCATGGCCTCATCCAAACAATCGCCAATACCCAGAGCCTGGAGCGTTTCATCGCGCACCCCGCTGATGAATTCCCCGCACACACGATGCCTCGGATAGGTGGATGCCTCGTGCAGCGTCACGGGCACGCCCCTGGATTGGAGGGCGATTCCAAGCGAAAGCCCGGCCAGTCCTCCCCCCGCGATGGTGATGGGGTTTTTCAACCCCGCGATGCTACAAGTCGCACCGAACCGCGCCAGTTGGATAATTCCCGAACCGTCCATTGTCTCGAATCCAACCCGAGAAGGTCTGGCAATTCGCCCAGACAAAATCCCGCCCGGATGCTTGCCGGCATGTCATGGCGGGTCACTTCGCCAATCAAGGGGCAGGAGAGTTTGGAGAAAAAAAGAGGCAGTCGCGCGCGGAGCGGTTCGCAAAAGACGATCTGTCGAAATGACTGCAAACGCACACCCAAATCGCGCAATGCCGAATCGGAAAAATGGTGCAAGATGAGACTGCCGATACAGACCCCGGCATCCGTGTCGCCCAAGGTTTGAAAAAAATCCCCGCATCTCCAATCAATCTCAGGCGGCAGGCCGCAGGGGCGGGGCACCAAATCAAAACCGGTCACACTCGAGAAAGGCAAGGCGGCATGCACCTTCCGGCAAAGCCAGCCCTCGCCAGCGCCGATTTCAATAATTCGAGTCGGACTGGAAATTCGATCCTTCAGCTGGCGCACGATCCATCGCGAATTACCGAGGAAAAAATCAATCCGCCTCAAATCCCGGCGGCTCCGGACAGCGCGAGGATCAGACGGCGCCAGGGAATCCAGAATCTCGGGAGCAATTACTCGAAACAACTTGCCCATGTTTTGCGGGTGCCCGCCGTCCATTCACCTTCCCAGCCGGGCGAGTTTTTCGCCGGCGGCGAGGAGGGTTTCCTCCCCTTTGGCGAAGTGGAAGCGGATGTAGCGGTTCTCGGGTTCACGGAAAAAGCTCGAGCCTGGCACCCCAGCGACGCCGATTTTTTTGACCAAATACTCGGCCGCCTCGGTGTCCGTGGCGAAACCCAGAGGGGAGATGTCGAGAAGGGTGTAGTAGGCTCCCTGCGGTCGGGTGAATTCAAATCCCGTTCGCTCCAGTTGCCCGAGGAACACATCACGCCTGCTGGTGTATTCCGCCGTTAGTCCGGAGTAGTAGGAATCGGGAAGTTCGAGAGCGGCGACGGCTGCCTCCTGAAGCGGGGCGGCAGCTCCGACGGTGAGGAAGTCGTGGACTTTTCGAGCTTGAAGGATCACCGGCTCGGGGGCTTGGACATAGCCGAGGCGCCATCCGGTCATCGAGTAGGTCTTGGAGAGCGAATTGCAGGTGATCGTGCGCTCGAAGGCACCGGGCAGCGCGGCAAAGGAAATGTGCTCGTACGGCGCAAAGACGATGTGCTCGTAGGGCTCGTCGGTGATGACAAAGGCGTCGTGGCGTTCGGCAAGCTTGAGGATGAAAAGCAATTCCTCGCGCGTGAAAACTTTGCCCGTCGGATTCGAGGGGTTGCAGAGAATCAGCGCCTTGGCGCCCGAGGCGAAAGCCCGCTCAAGGTCGGCCGGATCGAAGGAAAAATCCGGCGGCCGCAAGGGCACGAAAATCGGCTCTGCTCCCGAGAGGATCGCATCGGCGGCGTAGTTTTCATAAAAAGGCGAGAAGACGATCACGCGGTCGCCTGGATTGCAGGCGGTCATCATCGCCACCATCATCGCCTCGGTGCTCCCGCAGGTGACGACGAGGTTTCGGTCGGGATCGATCGGAAGACCCGAAAACCTCGCGATTTTCTTCGCCAAAGCCTCGCGGAAACGCGGCGCGCCCCATGTCACGGCATATTGGTGGAACGGTCCGCGGGTGACCCTCTCAAGCGCCTGGAGAACCGCCTCGGGCGGGTTGGTGTCTGGAAACCCCTGTGAAAGATTGATCGCTGCGTGCGCATTGGCGAGGCGCGTCATGGCGCGGATGACGGATTCGGAAAATCCAGCAAGTCGAGTGGCTGTGGAAGGCATAAGAATTGTCTTACCAAACGACGGTCATGGGTTCGTGTCTAAAATCACGGGCGATTTGGGGATTCCTCGGGGGAGCTGGATATTGGCTGCCTCAGATTTGGCCGCGGAATTGGCACTTTCGTGATCGGAAGCGTGGATGACAGTATGGCTGTCGCGTTTTTTGCAGATTGTATCCTGGGGTAAAAACATGGTTTCGGATGTTTGATCGGAGTCGGATGTTTTCATAAACCACAATCCATGAACTGGGCTCATCTCGTTGCGCGCGCGCTCGCCTTTGCGGGCCTCGCGTTTTTTTTCGCCACCCTGGCGACACCCCCGCCCGAGGGGTTATCGCAGGCTGGCTGGCACACGCTGGGCGCAGGGGTGCTCATGGCGGCTTTTTGGATTTCTGAAATCCTCCCGTTTCCCG
>JBMTBF010000062.1:0-7626 GCA_049429585.1 Terrimicrobiaceae bacterium
CGCGAACATGAGGGCGATCAGCAGCGGCCCTCTCTACACCTCGGGCACAAACCTTGCGTTCAATATCCCATCACGATCCGTGGCTCTGGCCTTGAACTGGCCAACGATTCCAAATGGTTTCGGCCTAGTGATCCTCGATAACGGCGGGGCTGGTTTCAGCTCCGGGGCGACCGTCAACTTCTGCTATCAGGCCGCCCGCGACATCCGGAAAAAACTCGATGCCGCCCTCGCGGCCCGGCCGGATTATGTTCAGTCCGCAAAGTTCAGCGCGGCCTACCAAGCAGCCGCCGTGCAGCTCGCCAGTGTGGACACCTACAGTCCCGAAAGCTCCAAGGGAAAGGCGGGACAACTCGCCCTGGATCAACTCGCCGTGGCCTTCGATGCGCTCCTGCAGGAGCACGGTCCGGTCTTTGCACAAAACAACAAAGCCATCCTCGAGCCCTGGCTGGGGTTCACGATCGACACGGTTTCGAACTACCAGGCGAACCTCGACCTTGCCGCTAATCTCACGGCGCCGTTTGGCTGGATTCGCGTGGTGTTTGATGCCGGGCAGACACCATCAACCTACACCGCAATGATCAACTACGCGAAGTCCAAAGGCCTTAAGGTTCTCGGGCAGCCGGTGGATTCGAGCTACGACCGTCAATACACCCGCGCCCAATACAAACAGCGCTTCATCGATTTCATCACCGCCTTCCCGCAGATCGATGCCTGGGAGGTCGGCAATGAGGTGAATGGAACCTGGCTCAGCAGCGACATCGCGCTCAAGATCGCGGACGCCGCGCAGGAAGTTCGAAACCGTGCTCCGGGCAAGCTTACCTACCTGACCCTCTTCTGGCAGATCAACACCGACACGGTCGCGAACTCGATGTTCACCTGGGTGGCGAACAATCTGCCCGCCTCGACCCGCTCTCTGCTCGATGTCGTAACCTTCTCCCAATATCAGGAGCAGGCCCCGATGGGCATGGCGTTCGATCAAGTGATGAAAACCCTGCGCGCCGAATTCCCGAATTCGAAAATCGGCCTTGGCGAGTTGGGCTACTGGATCGCGGGGCAGAGGTTCTGGTGGGCTTACAATCAAAATGATCCCGCCGCCGCAAAACTGGCCATCTCGAAAATCTATCACGGAGCGGCGTTTGACTATGCCGGCAGTGTCGGAGGCGTCTTTTGGTGGGAATTCATCACGGACTTCAAATCGAACACCTCGATGCAAGCGACTGTGACTGAGGTTCGCGACATCTTGAAAGGGGGGGGCGAAATACCAACACCCTCTCCAACGCCGACCGCAACGCCTACGGCGACTCCCACTCCTACGGCAACGTCCTCGCCGACACCTGCGGCCACACCTACAGTCACGCCAAGCCCATCGCCAACACCCACCCCCTCAACCGGCGGAAATGTTTTCAACGGAAACTGGGCCGCCGTGGCTAGGGTGAAGCCCTCTGCGACCTATCACGATCTCTACCAGCGCGTGCCAGTCACAGCCCGCACGAATGTCACTGCAAGTGTTTGGGTGAAGGGCTCGGGTTCGGTGGAACTCCAAGTATGGGGGAACTCGGCTTGGACCGTGAAGCTTGCGGGTTTGCGCATCAATGCCACCTCGACTTGGACGAAATTCACAACACCAGTCTTCGCAACAGGCAATCGCCAGAGGGTCTGGTTGAGCTTTGACGACTCATTCAGCGCCGCAGGAGGAACGATGTATTTGGATGAGGTTTTTCTCGGAACTTCCGGAGGCGCCAACCGCGTCTCGAATCCGGGTTTCGAGTCCGGATCGAACGGATGGACGATCACAGCGCCTGACATTTTCAGCATCCTTCAAAACCCATGACTCAATCGGGATTTCGGGACTTCACCCTATTGAGAAGCGCGATCTGTGGCTGTCTGGTGGAGGTGTGGTCCCGATTCCATGGAGTCGATCCCATGCGGTCCGCCGGTCGCCGGCTCCGGTGGTCCGCCAACAGAAATACGCCGGTTCATGAACCAACAAAAAATGAACACACTGATAAAATGGAACCCGCTTCGGGAGTTCGAACAGATGGCCAATCGCATGAACAACCTCTTCTCGAGGTCGCTTCTGCCTTCCATCGATGAACCGATCGCGAGCTCGGAATGGAGCCCGCTGGTCGATGTCGAGGAGAGTGACAAGGAATACACCATCAAGGCCGAACTGCCGGAGGTGAAGAAGGAGAATGTGAAAGTGGAGTTGGAAGACGGCTCCATCCGCATCTCCGGCGAGCGCAAGCTCGAGAAGGAGGAGAAGGGTCTCCGATTCCACCGGCTCGAGCGAAGTTATGGAGCATTCGAGCGCAGTTTCACTCTGCCAGAGGGAACCGAGCGCAAGAATGTCTCCGCCGAGTTCAAGGACGGCCTCCTGAAAGTCCACCTGCCCAAGGGGGAAGGCGCCATCCATAAAACGCTGGAAATTCCGGTGAGCTAACCCAGGAGCGGCCTCCTCGTGGGGGGGCCCCCCCCCCCCCCCCCCCCCCCCCCCCCCCCAAAACGCCGCTCCAACCCCTGATGCAGGATATTCTCCAAACCTTTAGGGATTACTATCGGACTCCCGCTGTCCGGAACCGCATTCTGGAATTCCTCGGCGGATCCACCCCGGCCGATGCGACCTGTGAATTCATCACCGCCGATGGCATTGGCCAACCGGTTCGTGCGCCCCGCAGCCCGGGCGAACTTTTCGCCCGTTTGGACGAGGGGCTCGACATTTGCCGTTCGCTCTGGGACCGCGAATCGCTCATCGCCCATCTGGATGTCGAGTATGTGAACTTCGACTTCGCTGCCGAGGCCTATCTGGATCCTGCCAGGACATTTCTCATGCAGGAACCCGTGGCGCGCGCGATTCGGCGGATCCTCGATCACCACGGTATCGATCCCTTGCATGTCCTGAGCGGCCGCGGCCACCATTTTGCCTGGAGGATTGATCGAGGCTCCGAGGCATTCAAATCCCTCGCCGCGATGGGCAAAAGAGCCTCCATCGATGACTCGTTTCCTTCAAAAGACTCCAAAGACTATCCATTGTTATCCCAAGCCTTCGCCGGTCTCGGAATGGTTATGGAATTTCTCGGCCGTCTCGTGATCGAACTCGCCCGGCCCGAATCGGAAATTCCCATAGAACTCACCGCAGTGGAGGTCGGCCCGTCGGGGAGGGGACGCGAGATGATTTCCATCGATCTCTCCGAATACGGCGATCCGCTCCACACCCGCACCGTGAGGGTTCCCTTCAGCGCCTACCTGAAACCTTGGCAGCAATTGTATGCCGTCGGGAGCAACAACATTTCCAAAATCGGGCCGATCATTTTTGTTCCGGTGGATGGCTTGGACATTCGTCAGGGCATGGTCGTGATGCGCGACCCGGCTCTTGCGGCGCGGTTGGCGGAGAGAATTTCCGCGCGAATTCCTAACCAGACTTTCGGCACATCCAGCCTCATTCGGCATTACCAAGGCTCCGCGCTGCGGCGATACCATGAGTATTTTTACTCCTCGATGCACGATCCCGTGGATCGCTGGCCATGGACTTATGACCGGGCGCCGTTGGGGGATTTGCCTGTCGAGGCGAGGAACGCCTTGATGTTTCCCAATGATCTTTTGCTCAAGCCTTCGGGGATTCGGAGTGTGACAGAGTGCCTGTTGGAGCGGGATTGGCATCCTCGGCATATTGCCGGCTTGATCCGCTCGAAGTTCGAGCGCGACTACGATTGGGGCAGTCAATGGATCGACTACTCGCCGGCGATGCGCGCGGACTTTTATGTCCGGATATTTTCCTCGGCGAAAACAAGTGTCGCCCGCGAGGCCGCGCGCATTCGCGGACGCGAGATCAGCGGTGACATCCTCCCCGAACTACGCGCGACACCTGCCACCGAAAATCAACTGGAGTTCAGACTATGACAAATTGGCCGATTGGAATTTCAACCGGGTGTTTCCACCGTATGCCGATCCTCGAGTCTCTCGAGACGATCCGGGCGAGTGGATTCTGCATGATCGAGGTCGTCTTCTCACCATCCCATCTGGATTACAAAAACCTGGTTGCGGTTCGTGAAGCCGCGCATCGGATCGAGGACTTGGGCATGGAGGTTTATTCGTTCCATGCTCCGTTCGCGAACGACATCGACATTTCCTCGCCGGACCTGACAACCCGCGAGCACGCGCTGGATGAAATCCTCCGCGCTGTGGATGCCGCCGTGCTCCTCGGTGTGCATTATTTTGTGATCCATCCCGGCCCCGAAAACTCCGATATCCCATCCCGCGAAGAACGGATGGTGCGAATCGAGAATGTCGTGTCGGTTCTCAACCGGGTCGCTGTTCGTTGCGCGGAGTCCGGCATCAAGTGCGTGCTCGAAAACAAACTTCCCCATCTTCTGTTCGGAAATTCCAGCGACATTGTGTGGATCCTCGGTGCGCTGGATACGAACCAGGTTGGAGCCTGTCTTGATACTGGCCATGCGTTCCTGGCCGGTGACCTTTACAATCTTATCTACAAGCTCGCGCCTAACCTCCGGATGCTCCATGTGCACGACAACAAGGGACACAATGACGAACATCTCCCGCCTGGAGAGGGCCGTATCGAGTGGGGGGCATTGATTCGGGAGTTGGTGCAGGTGGGATTCCATGGCGCGATGATTCTCGAGATCGGCGGGGGAACGACTCCCGAGGAAACCATGGCCCGTGCGCGGAGGGGCAGGAGTTATCTTAGAAGCCACGCCCGCCGATTGGCGTTGGAAAACGGAACTCCGGGGGCCCTCCGCTAAACCCGATCGGGTTGGAGTTTGTCGCCCCCTTTAGAGCTTGTGGCCCATTTTTTTCTTTTTGGTCTCGAGGTAGCGGGCGTTGTGGGGATTCGCGGCCGAGCGGATCGGAAGTTGCTCAACGATCTTGATGTCATAAGCCTCGAGGCCCACGACTTTGCGCGGGTTGTTTGTGAGAAGCCGGATTTTGTGAATGCCCAGATCGGCGAGGATTTGGGCGCCGAGGCCGTAGTCGCGGAGGTCCATGGGAAAGCCAAGACGCTCGTTGGCCTCCACCGTGTCGAGCCCCTGCTCCTGAAGTTTGTAGGCACGGATTTTTGGCCCGAGGCCGATGCCGCGTCCCTCCTGGCGCATATAAAGAAGCACGCCGACGCCCTCTTTTTGGATGCGTTGCATGGCTTGCTGGAGCTGGGGCCCGCAGTCGCAGCGTCGCGATCCGAAGACATCGCCGGTGAGGCATTCGCTGTGCACACGCACCATGACGGGCTTCGACGGCGGAATTTTTCCTTTTACCAAAGCGATATGGTGCATGCCATCGACCAGTGACCGGTAGAGGTGGAGATCGAAATCTCCGTAGTCGGTGGGCAAAACAATCGACTCCTCGCGCTCCACGAGACGCTCGCTTTTGCGGCGGTGGGCAATGAGGTCCTGGATCGAACACATTTTGAGCCCATGCTTGCGCTTGAATTTGATCAAGTCCGGCAGACGCGCCATGGAGCCGTCGTCCTTCATGATTTCGCAAATGACTCCCGAGGGATCGAGGCCGGCAAGGCGGGCGAGATCGATCGCCGCCTCGGTGTGGCCGGCGCGACGCAATACGCCGCCGTCTTTGGCTTGGAGCGGAAAAACATGGCCGGGTTGGATGAGGTCGCCGGGCTTGGATGTGGCGTCGGAAAGCACGCGGATCGTGGCGGCGCGGTCCTTTGCGCTGATTCCGGTGCTGATGCCGTGGGTGGCATCAACGGAGACAGTGAAGTCGGTTTTAAAAAACTCGCGGTTTTGAGCCACCATCCGCTGAAGCCCCAATTGGCCGGCGCGAGCCTCGGTGATCGGGGCGCAAATGAGCCCGCGGCCGAATTTCGCCATGAAATTCACCGCATTGGCGGTCACTTTCGAGGCCGCCATGACGAGGTCTCCCTCGTTTTCCCGGTCGGCGTCATCGGTGACAATCACCATGCGGCCCTTGCGGAAATCGGAAATGACGGCGGGAATCGGGTCGAACGGCGTTTTCATTCTTGGATGCCTGCGAACACTACCCGAGCCCGGGAGTCCTGCAAAGCCGCTTGAGCTTTTCAAGTGGGAGGGTCGGGGATAATCCCACCGTTATGGACTATGATTTTGCTGTGATCGGGGGAGGAAGCGCCGGGTATGCCGGAGCGCGAACAGCCGCCGCCCTGGGCTTGAGGACCATTGTTATCGAAGGCGGCAAGGAGGTCGGCGGGCTTTGCATTCTGCGTGGCTGCATGCCGAGCAAGACGCTTCTGGAGTCGGCCCGACGCTTTAGGGTTTTGAAAAGGGCAGGGGAGTTTGGCCTTTCCTGTGAGTCTCCCGGCTTCGACACGCCAGCAATCATCTCACGGAAAAAACGCCTCATCGCCGAGTTTGCGGACTATCGCCGCGGTCAATTGGAGTCCGGTCGCTTCGATTTTCTAAGGGGCCGCGCCGAGTTCCTGGATGCCCACACGATCCGTGTCGTTTCTCCCGAGGGGAAATCCTCGACGCTGAGTGCCCGGGCTTTTCTCATCGCGACGGGTTCCGAAATCGCTGTGCCGTCCGTGCCTGGTCTTGCCGAATCCCGCTGCCTTACAAGTGACGACCTGCTCGACCTCGAAAAACTCCCCGATTCGATCATCGTTCTCGGAGCCGGGCCGGTGGGGTTGGAAATGGCGAGCTACTGCCGGGCCTTTGGGACGAAAGTCACCGTCGTTCAGCGCAGTTCCCACATCCTCAAATCCGTCGATCCCGATGTCTCGAAGTCCCTCGAGGACGCGCTCCGGCATGATGGAATCGAAATTTTCACCGGCACGCGCCTGCTTCGCGTCGAGGACAACGGCCAAAGCGCGCGTGTTTCCTTCGATCAAAATGGCGAGGTGAAGCATCTGGAAGCCGCGCGGATTCTCAATGCGCTGGGACGAAAACCTCGATTGGAGGGACTGGAGGCAATCGGCCTGAAAATCTCCCACGGCCGGATTTTGGTCAGCCCGGACCAATCGACTTCCCAATCCCACATCTTCGCAGCTGGCGATGTTTGCGGCGGGCTCGAAGTCGTCCACATCGCCATCCAACAAGGGGAAATCGCCGCGCATAACGCCGCCATACTTCTAGGCCGTGCCACCGGTTTGCCGCGCCAGATGGATTATCGACTCAAACTCTTCGCGGTATTTTCCGATCCCCAACTCGCCGTCGTTGGCGCCACCGAGGCCGACCTGATGGCGGCTGGCATCGATTTTCTCTCAGCCTCATATCCCTTCAACGACCACGGAAAATCCCTGCTCATGGGAGAAACGGAAGGTCTGGTGAAACTTCTCGCCCGCCGCGACACCGGAGAAATCCTCGGGGCCTCCGTGGTTGGTCCCGAAGCCTCGGAGTTGATCCACGAAGTCGTCGTGGCCATGCGCTATCGCGCGACCGTGCAGGATTTCGCCGCCATTCCCCATTACCATCCCACGCTCTCGGAAATCTGGACCTATCCCGCCGAGGAAATTGCCGAGAGCCTCTCGCCGCGTTGAAATACTGTTCTTCCATCGGTGCCAACATCAAATTGGATTTCAAAAATCTTGAACGAGAAAACTGGGAAGATATTTTCGCCCCTTCTCGTGAATAACCGACCGACCACTTCGCACAAGCCGACCCACGAATGCGGAGTGTTCGC
>JBMTBF010000063.1:0-7420 GCA_049429585.1 Terrimicrobiaceae bacterium
TTCGCCGAAATGCTCCAAACCCTCTCGACCCTCGTCTCCAACGGCGTCGCGCTCCTCCACGGCATCCAGCTGATGACCGCCGCCACGGCGAATGTCTACCTCAAGACCCTCCTCATAAAGGTAGCCGGCATGGTCGGTGAAGGCATCAGCCTCGCCTCCGCCCTCCGCCGCGTCGGATTTTTCCCGCCGGTGATGATGGATATCCTAGCTGTCGGCGAGCAAACCGGCGACATCGCCGGAGCCCTCGAGCGCGCCGCCAAGCGGTTCGACCGCGACCTCACCACACGCATCGGACACCTCACGACGCTCGTTCAACCAGCGATCATTCTCCTCGTCGCCCTGTTTGTCGGCGTGGTGGCCTACTCGATGATCGCCGGTATCCTCACCAGCGTCAGTTCCCTCAAGGCGCGGTAGGTTTCAGATGTGAACGCCGAGCGCTTGATTGCCAAATACGGCTTGGAGCCCCTTCCCGGCGAGGGCGGGTTTTTCCGAAGGTTCTACACGCACGGCCAAAAACTCGAAAACTCGGAATCCCGCCTCGCCTCGGCGATCTTTTACCTGATCACAAAAAACAATTTCTCGGCGATGCACCGCCTTCCCTCAGACGAGCTTTTTCATTTCTATGAGGGCCATCCGGCCCAAATGCTCCAACTCGATCCCGCTGGCGACGGACGGATTGTGCGCCTCGGCCCCGACCACGAACGCGCTGTCGCCGTGCCAGGAGGTTTTTGGCAGGGAATGCGGTTGGAGGACTCCGCGCCCGCCGACGCCTTCGCCCTCTTCGGGGTGAGCGTGCATCCCGAATTCCGCGATGAGGAATTCGAACTCGGCGACCGTGCCGCACTTTGCACGAGCCATCCGGAATGGCACGGCGAGATCGAACGACTCACTCGTTGACCGGTGTCGGCGTCGGCTTGAAAACCTCGCCAATTTGTTGGCCGAGGGTTTTCACCGATTGACCGAAGCCCTCGATTGCATGGCGCGCTTTTTGCAGCGAACCGGCGAGGCGTGCCGTGTCGTATTGCGAACGCAGCGAATCGACCTGTCGCTGGAGCGCCTCGGCCTCCGAGGTTTTTCCGGCAGCATGGAGCCTCGAAATGTCGGCATCGAGTTTTGCAAAACCGGCCTGGATTTTCTCCTCGGCCGCAGGCGTGGGCTCGATCGAGTAGGCAGCGATTTCCTTTTGCAGGGCATCGATGGTTTTTTTTGAACTGTCGCAAGCAACGAGAAACACGAGGGTCATGAGAAGAAGCAGGGGGTTTTTCATAATTTAAATCGCCGTTCCATCGCCGAGAGGGAAAACGTCGAGCCTCTGGGCGAGGGTTTGGCTGGTGTCGTCAAAGATGGGGAGAATACCGAGGTTTTGGGCGAAAAAAGAGAACCGGAATCTGCTGTGGTAGGCGTGCCCAAGCCCGGCGCGGCGGAGATTTGGCATGGCGGCAATCGGAGCTTCAGTTCCTTTTGTTCATCGCGGCGGTGAACCAATCGACTTGGGGGGCTTGCTGGCGGGGAGCCGGGCGGTTTTGGAAATTTCTGGATCCACCACCGCTGTCGCGCGGTCCGCGGGACGGGGCGCCAAGCTCTGGATTGGATTTGAGAGAAAGGCTGATGCGTTTGCGCTCGAAATCCACCTCGAGCACGGTGGCGTTCACTTTTTGGCCGACCTTCACGACATCGGAGGGATTTTTGACAAACTGGTCGCTGAGCTGACTAATGTGCGCGAGACCGTCCTGATGGACGCCGACATCGATGAACGCGCCGAAGGCCGCGACATTCGTGACGATGCCGGGAAGTTTCATGCCGGGTTTGAGATCCTCGATTTTCATCGCCTCGTCGGAGAAGGAAAAAACCTCGAATTGCTTGCGCGGATCGCGTCCGGGTTTGGCGAGTTCTTTCAGGATGTCCTGCAAGGTGGGCAGGCCGACTTCGGGCGTGGTGTATTTCTCGGGCTTGATGGCGGTGCGGCGGGCGGGGTTTTGAAGCAACTCGCCGACGGAGCACCCGAGGTCGGCGGCCATTTTATCCACGAGGTCGTAGCGCTCGGGATGGACCGCGCTGGCATCGAGCGGATGCGCGCCGTTGCGAATGCGGAGGAAGCCGGCTGCTTGCTCAAAGGCCTTGGGTCCGAGGCCGGGGACTTTTAGCAGTTCGTTGCGGGATTTGAAGGGGCCGTTCTGGTTGCGGAATTCCACGATGCCTTGCGCAGTGCGGGAGTTGAGACCGGAAACATAGCCGAGGAGATGCGCGCTGGCGGTGTTGAGTTCCACGCCGACATGGTTCACACACGAGACGACGGTGTCATCGAGCGAGCGCTTCAGGGCGGATTGGTCGACATCGTGCTGGTACTGGCCCACACCGATGGATTTGGGGTCGATTTTGACGAGTTCGGCGAGAGGGTCCATGAGGCGGCGTCCGATGGAAATTGCTCCGCGCACCGTGAGGTCGAGATTCGGAAATTCCTCGCGGGCGACTTCGGAGGCGGAGTAGATCGACGCGCCGGATTCGCTCACGACAACAATCGTGATGGCAGGTGGCAAGCCGAGAGCGCGGACGAAGGATTCGGTTTCGCGCGAGGCGGTGCCGTTGCCGATGGCGATGGCTTCGATTTTGAAACGGTTGACGACCGATTTGATCACTTCGGCGGCCTCGGCGCGGTCGCGGGCTCCTTTTTCGGGGTAGACGACTTCGTTCATCAGAAGTTTTCCCTGGGGATCGAGGACGACGAGTTTGCAACCGGTGCGGAAGCCAGGGTCGAGTGCGAGCGTGGTTTTCTGGCCAAGGGGCGAGGCGAGGAGGAGTTCGCGGAGGTTTTCACCAAAGACGCGGATCGCTTCCTCGTCGGCTTTCTTTTTGTAGAAAACGCGGGCCTCGCCCTCCATGGCAAAACCCAGGAGGCGCTTGTAGCAATCGTGCGTAGCGAGGCGTACCTGCTGCGCGGCGGCGTGCGAACCTTTCACGAAAAGATGGTCGAGGGCGGCAAGAGCTTCCTCTTCACCGGGCGTGATGCGGGAGAAGAGAAGGCCCTCGGTTTCCCCGCGGCGGATGGCGAGGAATCGGTGAGACGGGCATTGGGCGACGGGCTCGCTCCAGTCGAAGTAGTCCTTGAATTTCGCAGCGTCCTTTTCTTTTTCGAAGACGACCTTGGATTTTAGGACGGCCTTGTTGAGGTAGAGGTCGCGCAAGGCGGCGCGGGCTTCGGCGGAGTCGTTGATACGCTCGGCAAGGATGTCGCGGGCTCCGGCTAGAGCAGCGGCGGTGTCGGGGACTTCTTTCTCGACGCTGACGAACGGGACGGCTTCGGCTTCGGGATCGGTGTTCGGATTTTGCTCCCAAAGAATGTCCGCGAGAGACTCTAGGCCTTTTTCCTTCGCCATCGTCGCACGGGTGCGCTTTTTCGGACGGAACGGGAGGTAGAGGTCCTCAAGGGTGGAGAGATTTTTGGCGGCGTCGATTTTGAGCTGAAGTTCCTCAGTGAGGAGTTTGCGTTCGGCGAGCGAGGAGAGGATCGATTCGCGGCGCTTGTCGAGTTCCTCGAGTTCCTGCATGCGGTCGCGGATGTTCGTGATCTGGACTTCGTCGAGTTCGCCGGTGCGTTCCTTGCGGTAGCGGGCGATGAACGGGACGGTCGCGCCCTCCTCGAGAAGAACGGCGGTGGCAGCGACTTGGCGGGCTTGCAGGGAGAGTTCCTGGACGATTTGGAGGAGGTGTTTTTCGAGCATGGGTTGGTGAAAATTAAATTGGATTAACCACGGAGGACACGGAGAGCACGGAGAGGATTTTTATGAGAAAGCAACTGGGCTGTCAGCGAGAGAAACAGCGCGGAGTTTTTGGATGACGGCGGGGAGGATTTCGGAGGCGCGGGTTATTTCCTCGGGGGTGGTGAGACGGCTGAGCGAGAGGCGGAGGGAGGATTTGGCGCGGGCGTCGGTGAGGCCCATCGCTTTCAGGACATGCGAGGGTTTTCCAGATCCGGTGGCACAGGAGGAACCGGCGGAGCAACAGACGCCGCGCTCGTCGAGGAGGATGAGGGCGGCTTCGCTCTCGATGCCTTCGAAGGAGAGGTTGGTGGTGTTTGGAAGGCGGTGGGCGCGGTCGCCGTTTACGGAGCTGCCGGGGATCGCGGCTAGGAGGGAGCTTTCGAGGCGATCGCGGTGGGAGGATTTGAGTGGGTGGGCCGCAGCAAGTTCGGCTGCTTGGCCGAAGGCGACGATTGAGGCGACATTTGGCGTGCCGCCGCGGCGGCTGGTTTCCTGCGTTCCAGGGAAGAGTGGAGTGAAAGCGATGCGGCGGTTGATATAGAGACCCCCGACGCCTTTCGGCGCATGGAGCTTGTGGCCGGAGAAGCTCATGAAATGGACTCCCAGGCCCTCGAGGCGGAGCGGAATCTTTCCGAACGCCTGCACGGCGTCGATATGCAGGACGGCGTTCGTTTTTTGAACGATCGCGGCGATTTTTTCCAAGGGCCAGAGGACGCCGGTTTCGTTGTTCGCCCAGAGGAGCGAAACGACTGCTGTGTCGGGCCGGATCGCGGATTCAAGGAGGGTGTGGTCGATTTGTCCCAGGTCATCGACGGGCAAGATCGTGATTTCACAGCCTTCCTTGGAAAGCTGACTGCAAAGCCTCAAAGTGGCGCTGTGCTCGACGGCGCTGGTCACGATGTGGCGTTTTGAAGGATCGAGGGCGAGTGCCGAGCGGATCGCGGTGTGGATCGACTCGGTTCCGCCGCTAGTAAAAATCCATTCGTCTGGTTGGCAACCTGCCAACTCGGCTACTTGCCCACGCGCGGTATCGATCGCCGATGCTGCGAGGCGTCCTAGCCGATAGCCGCTCGAGGGGTTTCCAAATCCTCCCTTCAGCCAAGGCTCCATGGCCTCAAGGACCTCTGGCGCGACGGGCGTTGTCGCGTTGTTATCCAAATAAATTACGGAGCCCATTTCACAGCCCTTCCCACTACTCCGACGGGGCACTCAATGCAATCTGGCGTTCTAAAATCTTGGCGTGAATCGTGCTTGCGAAAGCAGGTTCCATGCCTAGTCTCGGCGGTGAATTATGGCTGGAATGCAACAGGTGGCCGGCATGGCGATGCAGCAAACGCTGTCCCCGCAGATGCAACAGAGCCTGCATGTTCTGCAAGCTCCCTTGAACGAATTGCTCGAGATGGTGGATGCGGAACTGCGGGCGAACCCTGCGTTGGAGGAAATCCCCTCGGATAAGCCCAGCATCTCCGACACCGAAAAAACCTCCCGCCTCGAAGACGAGTGGAACGAGTATTACTCCCAGCGCTCCTCGGGCGAAAAGTGGACGCGCGAAGCCCTCGAGAAGCGTCAGCATTTCCTGGACTCGCAGATCCGCCCGCAAAACCTCACCGAGCATCTTTTGGAACAACTCCACACCGCCGCGTGGCCGAAGGAGGAAGCCGCAATCGCCGTCGAAATCATCGGCAATCTGGACGGCGGAGGCTACCTCCGCGCGAATCTCGAGGAGATCGCCGCCTCGCAGGATGTGCTGCCGCTCGAGGTCGAGCAGGTTTTGGAAAAAGTGCAGCAGTTCGATCCGCCCGGCATCGCCGCGCGCAACCTCGCCGAGTGCCTGCTCCACCAACTCAAGGCTCAGGGTCGCCAGTATTCCCTCGAAACCCGGATCGTCCGCCACCACCTCGATGAACTGGGCCGGAAAAAACTCAATGACATCGCCAAGGCCCTCCACCTTGAACTTCCAGAAATCCAGCGCGCGGCCGAGGTAATTGCAAGACTGGACCCGGCCCCCGGGCGGGCTTTTGCGGAGGACACCAACCAGATTGTTGTTCCCGAGGTGATCGTGGAGCGCGATGGCGAGGATTTTTCCGTCACGCTGAACAGCGATGAAATTCCGCGCCTGCGCATTTCAGATGATTACAAGGACATGCTCTCGAACGACTCGAAGGAGGTCCGCGACTACCTGCGCGACAAAATCCGGGGCGGGAATTTTTTCATCCGGAGCATCCAGCAACGGCAAAACACCATCCTGAACATCTCCCGCGAAATTGTCGCCCGGCAGCGGGACTTCATGGAACTCGGTCCGGCTCACCTAAAACCCATGCGGATGGGCCAGGTCGCGGAGGCGGTCGGTGTCCATGAAACGACTGTGAGCCGCGCCTCGGCAGGCAAATTCATGGCGACCCCGCACGGGGTTTTCGAGCTGAAGTATTTTTTCACCCACGGCTATACAAATGCCGATGGGGAGACGGTGAGCAACGAAAGCGTCCGCCAAGCGATCGCCCAGATCGTGAAAGAGGAAAATTCCAACCGCCCCTACAGCGACCAGGATCTCGTGAAGCTCCTCGCCGACCGCGGTCTTCCTGTCGCCCGTCGCACCGTGGCGAAATACCGCGAACAACTCGGCATCCTACCGAGTCATCTGAGGAAATCCTTCTGAGGCTCAGGCGCGTCCTGCGAAGGAGGTTTCGCGCGAAAAGTTCCGGCTTATCCGGAGAGCTTGTCCTACCTTGGCCTCAAGCGCTGTGGCGATGATCCGCGCCGCATCGGCGTCGCTCAGGTCATCGGTGTTCAACACGAGGTCGTAGTTGGTGACATCGTTGATGTCCTGCCGGAAATTCTCGAGGATGTAGTTCTTCCTCGCACGGTCGCGGCGGGCGACCTCTTTCACCGCCTCATCCTGCGAGACCTTGTAAATTTTCGCGAAGCTGCGGATGCGAACCTCGAGGGTCCCCACCAAACGCACATGGAGGGCCATCGGGATATTGCGGGTGATGAAATTTCCTCCCCGGCCGACGATGACGGCGTTGCCGGACTGCCCCAGCCTCAGCACGGTCTCGGCGGTTTTTGCGACCGCGGTGAAAACCCCCGGATGCAGGCCCAGCGCCTCGCCGAGCATATCCATCAAATGCCCCGTCCGGTCCTCGGGAAAAAATCCCACCGTGCTTTTCGGCAAGCCATGCTCCTCGACGACATGGTGGACGAGTCGTTGGTTGAAAACCGTCCAGGGGCGGTTTTGGGGAATCGCGCGGTTCCCGCTGAGTTGATCGACAAGCTCATCGGCGATTGGATTTCCCCGCGCGCCGGCGGCTTGGGATATGGTGATGACAGGGCCATCGGTTTTTTGTTCCGGGATTCCCTCACTCCAGAAAGAAGAGGATTGCACGAAGGCACGACAGAGTTCGATTTGGTGGTCGGTTTTCATAGGGGGTTGGAGGTTGCGTGGTAAAAATCTGCAACCACTCCAAGCCGTTCAAGAAAAAAATACGGTAATTATAAAGTCGGCCGGGCCGGGGATCACATCCGGCTAGCACCGATTTCCGCCAACGGACTGCGCTCGCCTTTGGTAAGGGCGATGTGGGCGACCAGGGATTGGCCGCGGAGGCGGTTGCGCGTGTAGACGAGGCCGTTCGAGCGGCTGTCCACATACGGATTGTCGATCTGCG
>JBMTBF010000064.1:0-7388 GCA_049429585.1 Terrimicrobiaceae bacterium
CGAGGATCGGCTCGCCGGCGAGATTCACCACGGCGTCGAGGCCCGAAAAATCCAGCGGCCCGTCGGCGAGGATTTGGCGGAATCCCGCTGCGCGACCGCGCGAGAAAGGGATGATCTTGTGTCCCGCAGCCTCCGCGATCCGGCAAAGCCGCGTGCCGACATATCCGCGTGCGCCGAGAACCCCGATATTCATGGCCGGGCGGCTTCGGGTTTCGGCAGTCCCTGGATGCGCTCGCCGGGCCAAATGTTGTTTTCTGAAAACCAGCCCTGCGGCATTTCGAGGGCGTAGGCGATATTCGGGAAGCGGCTGGGCACGGGTGTTTGGTTGTGGGGCTCGAGGTCGTGGAGTTCCTTGATGATACCTGCGGGGTCGATGTAGGCGATGGTGAGAGGCACCTCGGTGTTTTTCATCCAGAATCCGACAGGAGCAGTTTGATTCATTACGAAAAGCATGCCGGAGTCGGATGCGAGGGATTTTCGAAACATCAAGCCGGCGGTGCGCTCGTGATCCTCATCGGCGATTTCGGCGGTGATTTTTTTCAAGCCGATGCGGAGCTCGGTGCAGGGTAGAAGCGGCTGCGCGGCGGTTTGCGCGAGCGAGGCGCTCGGCGAGGCCTCCAAAAGAAACACCCCCACAAGCGCGAGGATTTTCAAATATTTTTTTTCGATAATGTTGACAGGCGACTCAGATTTTGGAGACATACCGCGACCTTTCCCGAAAAACATGTATTCGACTCTTCGCCGGCACGCAAATTTCCCGTCTCTTTTCTCGCGAGCTGGACAAGGCAAAATCTGACGGCTCCGCACTGACCCATGGCGAACTTTTTTCCAAAATGGACCAACTGGCTTCCGCTGAAGCTGGTGATTTGCGTGGGTGCGATCGTGACCTCGATCGTCGGGGGACTCTGGTATTACTTCACTCCGAAATACACCCGCGTCGGCTACGAGCCCACCCAGCCGGTGCCTTTCTCGCATGTGATCCATGTGCAGCAGCTCGGAATGGATTGCCGGTATTGCCATAGCTTCGTCGAGGTCGCCTCGCACTCGAATGTGCCGACCACCCAGACTTGCATGGCCTGCCACACGCAGATCAAGGCCGACAGCCCGAAACTCGCCGCCGTGCGTGAGAGCTGGAAAACCGGCCAACCGGTGAACTGGGTCCGCATCCACAAGGTTCCCGACTACACTTATTTCAACCACGCGGTGCATGTGAACCGCGGCGTGAGCTGCTACAGCTGCCACGGCGCGATCAACGAAATGAAGGTCGTCTACCAGCACGAGCCTCAAAGCATGAGCTGGTGCTTGGATTGCCACCGCGCCCCGGAAAACCATCTCCGCCCGCCCTCGGAAGTCTACAACATGGCCTGGAAACCCACCGGCCAGGAGACCCAGCGCGAGATCGGCATGAAGTTCAAAGAGGAGTGGGAAGTGAACCCGCCCGTCACTTGCGGAGGTTGCCATCGATGAAGAGAAATTTCCACCACCCAAAACCGGAGAAAAACCCACGCATCTGGCGTAGTCTGCGTGAGTTGGAGAACGACCCGCAGTTCGAGAAACATCTCCAGCAGGAATTTCCGCGTGGGGCCGATCTTTATCAGGACAGCGGTCTCTCGAAGCGTGATTTCATCAAACTCATGGGCGCCTCGATCGCCCTCGCCGGCGTGGGCCTTACCGGTTGCCGCCGTCCCGACTCGTTCCTTGTTCCCTTCACGAAGGGTGTGGAATTCACGATTCCCGGCAAGTTTCTCTACTACGCGACCTCAATGCCCGCCCGATACGGCGCGGTGCCGTTGATCGCTACGACTAGTGACGGCCGCCCGACCAAGCTCGAGGGCAATCCGCTCCATCCTTTCTCGAACGGCGGAACCGACTCGTTCGCCCAAGCGGAAATCCTCAATCTCTACGATCCGCATCGTTCCAAGCAGATCACCGAAAAAGGCAAAGCCTCGGATGCTGCGGCATTCGATGCGTTCGTCAAAACCGTCGCCACCGGCAACGGCCAAGGCCTCGCGATTTTGGCGGAACCTCTCAACTCGCCCACCCGCAACCGCCTCCGTGCGGACTTGCAGGCAAAATTCCCTGATCTTATTTGGGCGGAATATGATCCGCTTGCGGCAGTTCCCGCTGACGCCGCCTCCGCCGCCTCGTTTGGCCCGAATGCCCGACTCGTCCCGAATTTCAGCCGCGCCGACATCGTTCTCGCGATCGATAGTGATTTCCTGAATCCGATTGAAACCGGCATCGGCTACGCGCAGGGCTTCTCCGCCCGCCGCAATCCCGATCAAAAAGGCGCTCCGATGAACCGCCTCTATGTCGTTGAGAACCACTACACGGTCACCGGCGGCATGGCGGATCACCGCCTGCGTTTGAAAGTCGCCGATATGGGTGAGTTCACCCGCCAACTCGGCTTGGCCCTCGCCAAAGCGACTGGAAACTCCGACTTGGCAGCCGTCGCCAACGCGGTTCCCGCCTCGGAAGCTTCGTTCGATCCCAAGTGGGTCGAGGGATGCGCTGCCGACCTCGCCAAGAATGGTGGTCGCTCGATTGTCGTCGCCGGTCCGCTCACTCCCGCGCCGGTTCAGGTTTTGGTCAATGCGATCAACGCCGCCCTCGGCAACATCGGCACCACGCTCACTGCGGTAAATACCGACGCGCCTGCCGCCGCCAGCATCAGCGACCTCGCCAAGGCGATCGACGCCGGCAAGGTCAAGACCCTCTTCATTCTCGGCGGTAACCCCGCCTACAACGCCCCGGCCGAACTCGGCTTCGCCAAACTTCTGGAGAAAGTCCCCGATACCGTTCACCTCGGTCTGTTCGAGGACGAAACCGCCAAAGCCTGCCGCTGGCATGTCCCGGCCGCTCATTTCCTCGAAGCTTGGGGCGATGTTCGCACATTCGACGGCACTTACACCTCGGTGCAACCGATGATCCTCCCGCTCTGGGGTGGTCGTTCGGAACTCGAGATTCTCAACGCCATCAATGGCGCACCCGCCCCGGTTGGTCCAGCTTTGGTGCAGGCAACCTTCACGCAAGTCGCCAACACCACTGATCCCGCCGCTTGGAACGCCTTCCTGCGCGATGGGTTCCAGCCGAACACAGCCTTCGCGCCGACTCAAGTTGCCTTCAACGCAAGCGCCGCCGCCAACCTCGCTAAGTCCGCCTCGACCAAGTCGGAGGGATTGGAAATCGTCTTCCTCCAAAGCTCCAGCGTGGACGACGGCCGCTACGCGAACAACTCCTGGCTCCTTGAGACGCCCGATTTTGTAACCAAGGTCACTTGGGACAACGCGATCCTCGTCAGCCCCGCCACCGCCAAAAAGCTCGGCATCAAGGCTAATAATTTCAATGTCCTCGGTGACATCGCCGAGAAGATGGGCAACGATGTCAATTACGATCTGGTCGCCGACATTGTGGAAATCTCCGATGGAAAAACCACCATCGAAGCCGCGGCGATCGTCGCCCCCGGTCATGCCGACGACTCGCTTTCGATCGCCCTCGGCTACGGCCGCAAGGAAGTCTCCGCATTAATGGATGGTGTTGGTTTCGATGCCTATCCGCTCCGCCGCTCGAACTGTATGCGCACCCTCAGCGGTGTGTCGTGCAAGGTCACGGATCGCGACTACCCGCTGGCGCAAACGCAGGAGCACAAGAGCATGGAAGGCCGCGACCTCGTGCGCGAAGGCACCATCGAGCGTTACCAAAAAGACCACGAGTTCGCCAAAACGATGGGGATGGACAGCCACATCCCGCCGAATATTTCCCTCTACACCCACCCGACCTTGGACTCCAAGGAGCAGTGGGGCATGACGGTCGATCTCAACACATGCACGGGTTGCAACGCCTGTGTCGTCGCCTGCCAAGCCGAGAACAATGTTCCGGTCGTCGGCAAAGACCAAGTCCGCAAAAACCGCGACATGGCTTGGATTCGCCTCGACCGTTACTTCGCGGGCGAAGCCGAGGATCCCGAAATGCTTTCGCAGGCGGTCATGTGCCAACATTGCGAGAACGCTCCTTGCGAAACCGTTTGCCCGGTCAATGCCACGGTCCATAGCGAGGACGGCCTGAACCTGATGGCCTACAACCGCTGCATTGGCACCCGTTACTGCGCGAACAACTGCCCGTGGAAAGTTCGCCGCTTCAACTACTTCGATTACAATCAGCGTCCGCTCGACGAACTCTACTGGGGTCCGCTCGCCAAGAAAGGCATGGCCGACAGCCTCAAGATGGCGAAAAACCCGAATGTCACCGTGCGCATGCGCGGCGTCATGGAAAAATGCACCTTCTGCATTCAGCGAATCGAGGAGGCGAAAATCTCCCGTCTCGTCGAGGCCGGTCCGACGCCTGCCAGCGAAACCCCGGTTGCCGCGTTCAAGGTCGCCTGTCAGCAAGCCTGCCCGAACGACTCGCTCGTTTTCGGCAACATCGCCGATCCGAAAAGCGCTGTCAGTCGCTCCCGCAAGGACGCCCGCGCTTACGAGATGTTCAAGTATCTCAATGTCTCACCGCGAGTTCTGTATCTCGCCCGCATTCGCAACCCCAATCCGCAAATGCCCGGAGCCGATCAAATTGGCATGGCCAATGGAGCCGGCCACCACGGGGCACACGGCGAGGGCCATGATTCGCACGATTCCCACAACGCCCAACCATCCCATGGCGACGCCCACGCCGCACCGGCCGCCCACTGAGGTTTAAGAAATGTCCAACGCCACTGCCGAACATCCCGAGCAACTAACGGAAGACGATAAAAAAATCGTCCGCCAACCGCTCGTGCTCAACAACCGCACGATGGGCTGGATCAGCGACTACATCAGCTCGATTGTCGAGGGAAAGACCCCGACTTGGTGGTATGTTTCGATGGCCATCACTGTGCCGATGACGCTCATGTGCTTGGCGTTGTTAGGCTACCTCATCTCGACCGGCGTCGGCGTTTGGGGTAACAACCACCCCGTCGGTTGGGCGTGGGACATTACGAACTTCGTTTTCTGGATCGGTATCGGCCACGCGGGAACGCTCATTTCGGCGATTCTTTTCCTAACCCGCCAGAAGTGGCGCACTTCAATCAACCGCGCTGCCGAAGCCATGACCCTCTTTGCGGTGGTTTGCGCGGGCATCTACCCCGCGCTGCATGTCGGCCGCGTGTGGATGGCGTGGTTCCTCGCTCCGGTGCCGAATGCCAACGCGATCTGGCAAAACTTCCGCTCGCCGCTGCTGTGGGATGTGTTCGCGGTGTCGACCTACTTCACCGTGTCGGTCCTCTTCTGGTATACCGGCCTCATCCCCGACCTCGCCACCCTGCGCGACCGTTGCACCACGAAAATTCGCAAATTCATCTACGGCGTTCTCGCCCTCGGCTGGCGCGGCGGCAACCGCCAATGGCGCCATTACGAGATGGCCTACCTGATCCTCGCCGGTCTCTCCACCCCGCTCGTGCTCTCGGTGCACTCGGTCGTGTCCTTCGACTTTGCCACCTCAGTCGTCCCCGGTTGGCATACCACGATCTTCCCGCCCTACTTCGTCGCCGGCGCCATTTTCGGTGGATTTGCGATGGTGCTCACCATCATGATCCCGGCTTGCGCGATCTATAAACCGCTGCATGACCTCGTGACCATCGACCATGTCGACAAGATGTGCAAAATCATCCTGCTCACTGGTTCGATCGTCGGCTACGCCTACTTGATGGAACTCTTCATCGCCTGGTATGGAGCGAATCCCTATGAGCGCGCCGCCTTCTGGTATCGCGCCTTCGGTCCCTACTGGTGGGCCTACTGGTCGATGATGTTCTGTAACGTCGTTGCACCGCAAATCTTCTGGTTCAAATACTTCCGCACCCACTTGATCTGGGTTTGGGTGATCGTCCAGTTCCCGAATGCGGGCATGTGGTTCGAGCGCTTCGTCATCATCGCCACCACTCTCGCCCGTGACTTCACCCCGTCCGCGTGGGGAATGTTCCACCCGACCTGGGTTGATGTTTGCACCTTCATTGGAACCTTCGGGTTGTTCACCACCCTCTTCCTCCTCTTCATTCGATTCCTGCCGATGATTTGTATGTTCGAAGTCAAAGCGGTTCTGCCCGAGGCGGACCCGCACCACGGGGAGGCACATCACTAATATGGAAGCCGTTGGAAATCCCACAGCACCCGTCTACGGAATTGCGGCTGAATTCCAGTCCGCCAGAGACCTCTACCATGCCGCCGAGAAAATCCGCGAAGCCGGATTCTCAAAATGGGATGTATTCTCGCCCTTCCCGATCCACGGAATGGATGAAGCGATGGGCCTCAAGCGCTCGATCCTCGGCAAAGTCGTCTTTTGCGGCGGACTTACCGGATTTCTTACCGCCATCACCATGGAATTCGGAACCTCATCGTTCCTCTACCCGCTCGTCGTTGCCGGCAAACCGACCAATCTCTACACTGTTCCGGCATTCTTCCCGGTGATGTTCGAGTTGACCATTCTCCTCTCGGCCTTCACGGCGGTCTTTGGAATGTTGATCATGAACGGTCTCCCGCGACTCAATCACCAACTCTTCAACTGGGAACGCTTCAAAAAAGTCACCGAGGACAAATTCTTCGTCGCCATCGAATCCGAGGATCCGAAATTCTCCACCCGTTCGGTGAAGGATTTCCTGGAATCCCTTGGCGGAACCAATATCACCACCATCCACGGAGACTAATCGGGCATGCTCAAATACTTCTTCTCCATTTTCGCTTTGGTGGTCGTCCTTGTGGTGACGGTCGCCGGCTTCCGCGGACAAAAATTCCAAAAGTCTCCAATTGAGCTTTTCCCGGACATGGATCACCAGCCCAAGGTCAAAGCCCAAGTGCCAAGCGAGTTTTTCGCCGATGGCCGTGGCAACCGCCAGCCTATCGCGGGAACTGTTCCGCTCGGCTATGCCATGCCGCAGCACAAGCCCGTCAATGGATCGACCGGCGAATCCCCCAGCCCCTACAAGCAGGTGAAATTCTCCAGTGGCGTGTCCTATTTCGATACCGGTCGGTTCGACAACCAGTGGGGCACCGGCATCCCGGTGAATGAAGTCACCCCCGAGCTCATCGCCCGTGGGCAAGAACGCTACACCATCTCCTGCGCGGTCTGCCACGGAGCCACCGGCGCAGGCAACGGCATCGCTGGAAAATACGGCCTCGTTGCCATAGCGAACCTTCACCAACAGCGTATCCGCGACATGGCGGATGGCGAGATTTTCAACACGATCACCCATGGCAAGAACACCATGATGGGCTACGGCGACCGCATCCAAGTGCAGGACCGCTGGGCCATTGTCGCCTACATCCGCGCCCTCCAACTCTCGCAAGGCGGGGCGACGATCAATGATGTTCCGCCCGCCGAACGGGCCCAACTCGAAGCGCAGAAACAATGAGCAGCAGCCACGA
>JBMTBF010000065.1:0-7373 GCA_049429585.1 Terrimicrobiaceae bacterium
AGCAAGGCTGAGTGTGGCAATCACCACGCCGACGGTTGGGATGGTTGTTTTCATTGTTACTGGTGTTGTGATTCTTTTGCTGTTTTCTATTAATGTTTTATACATTGGTTTTAAGTTAACGCGCGGGGCTGCCCCCCTAACGACTCTCATTGCAGCCTGATCTTTCATTTGTTTAACCCCTTGTGATTCATGAATTCCCAAATGCGATCCATCCATGTATAGCTACCCGTTCCCGGAGCGGCTTTCGCTTGGAAGCAGTGCCCCCTGTTCGCCAGCGTGTGGAGATCGGACTGGATTCCCATGCGACGGAGCTGTTCCCAGCATTTCACCGAATTCATTGCAGCCCAGGGATCCGCATCGCCGTGAATAAAGAGCATCGGGCAAGTTGCCAGATCGAAAGAAAACTCAGGCACCATCCGCGCATCGTCCTCATTGCCGCCCTTCGCATTCGGCGATTCCGCACCATCAGTGAGTGCATACGCCGGATAGATCGCAACTGCCCACTGTGTGTTGCAGGGAAGTTTATCCAGATGATCGATCGGCTCATACGAGCGATGCCGCGAACTGGTCGCGCCCATGAGCGTCAGATGCCCGCCGGCGGACGAGCCCATGATGCCGATCCGGTTTGGATCGAGGCCTTTTGCCGCCGCTTGGCTGCGAACAATCCGGATCGCACGCTGCAGATCCTGCCACGCCGTTGTGTGCTTGGCTAATCCGCCCGCCGGACGCGGCGTTCGGTATTTCATGGTTACGACCGTCATCCCCTTTTCGTTCAAGTAACGCCGCACGGGAGCCACTTCAAATCCGTCTGGATCGTTGCCTTGATAGGAACCGCCCGAATAAATGATCTGAATGGCTTTTGTCTTACATTCCTTCGGCATGTGCCATTCGATATAGGGCTGGCATTGTTGAGCTTGCGGATCAGGCATCTTTCCTTCCGGCCAGATCGGTTCTTTGAGGTATTCGCCACGCGCATCGTCATTCGGATAACGAGACATCAAATCGACTTCAGCGCCGAGCTGTCCGTCGTAATTCATCTGGCGGGCGAATTCGGCGATACGATCCATCCAGTGATCGTAGGCAGCACCGTTCTCGCCCTTGTTGGGATCGCCCATGAAGCCATGGCCGCGATCGGCAAAAAGATGAATTTCGGCTGGAATTTTCATCCGGCGGAGCTGGCGGTAAATCTGCGTGGAAGCGTTCGGCGAATAGACATCGGTTCCGCCATGGAACAGCGCCATCGGACAGGTCTTGGCATCGAACTTGAAGACATCCGACATTTTAACATCCACCGCATCGCCATCCCGCGTATTGGGACCGGCAAGTCCGTCCGTGAGCGCATAAGCGGTGTAAACCGGCACAGCCCAGTTGACATGACACGGGAGCTTGTCGAATTCGTCCACAGGCTCATACGCTGCGGAAAGCGCACTGGTCGCAAGCAGCACGGTCAGGTGCCCGCCAGCAGAAAAACCAAGCACGCCAATCTTCTCCGGATCAAACCCGCGCTTCTTGGCATCTTTACGGACAAGGCGGACGGCGCGTTGCCCGTCTTCCCATGCACTCTGGTAGATTGGCAGCGCCTGGGGCCGCGGAGTGCGATAGGTAAGGCTCACACAAACATAGCCAAGCTTGGTAAACTTCTCCGCGATCCGGTCAACCCACACCCCATCGCTGCAAGCCTGGTAACCACCGCCGGAAATCAGCAACAGGCAGGCGCCGTTCTTCTTCGCCGGCGGTTCATACCAGTCCAGGTGCGGCATCCTGTTTTCCGCCGCCTGGAATCCCTCGGATTTCGCATCCTGGGTTCTTGCAGCAATTTGTTGAGGCTGAAAATTCGGAATCTTTCCCTCCGGCCACAGCGCAACCCGTTCCCCGCGTGACGCCAGAGTGAAAAAGAGCATCCCACAGCAAAAAATCACACACTTCAGTTTGAGACCAAAACCTCGGCTACACATAACGAACCTTCTCCTTCCATGTTGAGAAATACACACCGAACAGAACCGAGCTACAGACCGTGATACATATGAAATTGAAAAGAAACATCTTAAGTCTGGCACACGCCCCGGTTATTTTTGTCCCCCTTTTTTGGGATCACCATGGTCTTCACGCTGATAAGGTTTGCTCCGCTGAACAACCTCGCCGCCCTCCCAGCGCATATTTCTGAGTTCTATGGGCGTTTCCCAACCCTTGCCGAATTCCACTTCTTTTCCATCCACAAGGCAGGTGGCCGGGCGAGTGAGGTTCAGTTCGGTCACGGTTTCCCAGGAGGGCAGCGGATCGGAGGAGTCTTTTTTGAGCATGTCCCCAGGCTTGATGGTCACCGTTTGCCAATCCGGCGAGCCTTTCAGAGCTTTCTTGAACACAAAGTCCCCGCTGGGCTTGCCTGGGAAGGTGCCCCAGACATTCATTTTGGCCTCGACGGCAAGCATGTTGTCTTGGGGGCAAAGGACCTCGAATACGAGCGAGGCCCCCTCGGGTCCTCGCCATTTCGGGTCATGGAGTTTCCGGGTCGACGCCACCCAGTGGTGGGGATTTCCCCACGCAAGCCGATACCAGTCATGCCAACCGCGCGAGAAGTCGTCGATCTGGCGCGAGGGTTTGTCTGTCGCTTTCACGCCCGCCGCCACCAATTCCTCGGGATGGTAGATGGCCTGATTGCTGGTGATCATGTAGAAGGAAGGAGTCTTCTCTCTGCGCTCCATCACAGTGTCTTGCTTTAATTTGTAAAAGACATTGGCATAGGCGAGCAACGGCTGGGCTGTGCTCAAGATCGGGGCATTTCCCACCCAGACATCGCCGTTTTTCTTCGCCTCGGCATCACGCCAGAACCGCATGACATGGTTCGCACCAACGGAATAGTAAATATCCACCTTCTCCACTTCGTCGGGACGATCGGTCTGGACTGTGACTTGGGGCACTCCGTCTGGCGTCTTCAGGTTGACGGTTAATTTCGGTGTCTCCGGGAAAGCAAAAGTCCCCTTGAGATGCTGGTCAAACCACAGGGTCCTGCACACCTCGGATTCGGGAAGGCTCCTGTGGGTGAAGTGGGGAACGACTGTGTAACGGACGGTCTTGCTGCCGATTTTCTTCCAGTTCTCCGTCATCGCATCAAACGGGCCGGCGTGGTCGTTGGACGCGGAGAGGAAAAGGATCGGGCAGGTCACACGCGGAATGTAGGCTTCATCCCAGATCGTCGCCGTCATCATATTGTGTGGACGGGGCTTCACAACGGCTTCGGGCAAATCGGCCAACTTTTCCGTGATGCCGCCGCTGCCGCCACAGGAGGGAACCGCGGCCTTCACGCGCTTGTCACTGCCTGCGAGATTGAGCGTGATTTTTCCGCCCATGGAATGTCCGGTCACCCCCAGTTTTGCGGGATCGACCTCGGGTTGTTGCTCTAAAAAGGTAAGCGCCCGCCGTGCCGCGAGGACCAGGAGGAACCAGTTGTTGTTCCTCGGCGACTCGATCGTATCCAGCGTTTTGTCGTCGGGTTTCGCGGAGCCAACGGCGTCGTAATGCGTATTGTGCTTTTGGGTGGGATCGATCGCGCCCCAGTCGGTATTGGCGTCGCCTGGTTGCATTTTACCCATGGGGTTGCCAAGCCAGTTGATCGAGAGTCCTGCGTAACCATTCTCAGCGGCCCAGATGGCGTCACTCACATGGGCTTTCCCACCGCCTCCGTGAATCTGCAAAATGCCGGGCAGTTTCTTGTCACTTTTCGGAAAAGCATAAAAGGCCGCCAGTCTCGATTTTTGCCCTTTGAAAGTGCCAACCGTAAAAACCACGTGGCGGATAGTGATGTCCCCTTCCTTCCACTCCCTCACGACCTCGGTTTCGAGCAGTTCCTTGGTCGGATCATAATCCCCCCAAAGTTCATCCACATTCGTGGGAATTTTCCCGTCCACCAACGGCGGCAGGGAATCCGTGGCCGGAGCGGTGTCGGCACGCAGGGTGAAGTTTCCGTCCGCTATGTTTTGCCGGATGCTTGCCGTCAGATCGACTTGCTTGGTCGGATCGCCGCTGACCCCGTAAAGAGCCTTGTTCACAACGATCTCCGGAGGCTCAGCGTCTGACGACGATCTTGAAACACCGATCCACGAAGCCTGCCACGGGGCGGCGGAGGAAGCCGAAAAAGCAAGGCTGAATGAGGCAATCGCCACGCCGGCAGTTAGGATGGTTTTTTTCATTTTCATGGGTGATATTCTCAGTCGTTTTTTACAGGTTCTTGAGACGCAAGTTTGGGCCTTCGGTGATGATGGTGGCATTTTTTCCGGCGTTGAGTTCGAGTTGGATGGGAACGCCGCCATAAACCACCCGAACCTTTCCAGAGGCCCGTGCACCGGCGTGGATCGTGGCCTCGGTGAGTTTTCCATCCTTCCAGGAGATATCCACGGTGTAGTCTCCGCGGCCGCGCAAGCCTTTCACGGTGCCGGTGGTCCACTTTGGCGGCAGGGCCGGGAGGAGCTTCAGTTCGCCGTTGTGGCTATGGAGGAGCATCTCGGCCACGGCCGCGGTGGCGCCGAAGTTGCCGTCGATTTGGAACGGCGGGTGGTTGTCCCAAAGGTTGTCGAGAGTGGATCGGGTGAGGATGGCGTGGAAGTTGTCATAGGCCTTGGCTCCATCCGAGAAGCGGGCATACATGCCGATCGTCCAGGCGCGGCTCCAGCCCGTGCCGGCTCCGCCGGCGGCGAGGCGACCGTCGATGGATTTGGTGACGGCGGCTCGCATGGCCGGGTCGTTGTCGAGGTTGATGACATTTCCCGGGTAGGCGCCGATGACATGGGAGATGTGGCGGTGGGAGGGTTCGGCCTCTTTGAAGGGCTTGATCCACTCCATGAGGCGTCCATCCTCGCCGATTTTCGGGCGGTAGATTTTCGGGATGAGGGTGGCGATGTGTTTGACGAAGGGGTCCTCGGATTTGCCAAGGGCGGCGGCCGCCTCGATGTAGTCATTGAAGGTCTGGAGGATCATCCATTGCTCGACCGAGGTGCCTGCGCTCATGGAGGCAACCTGCTCCTTGCCGTCCTTGTCGATGTATTTGAACCGGTTCTCGGGGGAAGTGGCGGGGCGTGCCATCAGGGTTTCCTCGCCGCTCTCGTTTTTCGGACCGGGAATCAGCCAGGATTCACAGAATTTGGTGGAATCGGTGAGGATGTCCCAGTTCTCGGCAAGGACCTTGGGATCTCGGTTGAAGCGGAAGTGCTCGAGGATGTGAAATGTCATCCACTGCCCGCCGAGGTAGGTGGCGGCCCAATCGGGGTTGACTCCCATGGAGCGGGCACTGCCCCATGCGTCACTCGCGTGTCCCATGGCCCAGCCCTTCATGCCCATCCGGCGCGCCATGTCTTTGCCGGGCTTCTGATACATGCGGATGAGGTTGAAGAGGGGTTGGTGCAACTCGCCGAGATGGCATGTCTCGGTCGGCCAGTAGTTCATTTGCAAATTGATGTTGAGGTGGAAATCGGAACTCCACGGGGCTTTCCAATGCGGGTTCCACACCCCTTGGAGGTTCGCGGGGAGGCCTCCCGGGCGCGAGGAAGCAATCAGGAGGTAGCGGCCGAATTGGAAGTAGGTCTCCATGAGATCCGGGTCGTCGTGTTTCCCTTCCTTCAGGCGAGCCAGACGCTTGCGGGTCGGAAGCTTCATGATTTCGGGCGAGGTCGTGCCGATGTCGAATGCGACGCGATCAAAGAATGACTGGTGATCGGAAACCGCGCGTTTTTGGAGTTCGGCGGCGGATTTGCCTGCGGCGGCATCGAGGATGGTGGAGGTTTTCTTCTGCCATCCGTCCGCCAGCGGTTGATCGGAGTCGGCCATGTTGAAGTTCGTGGCGACCGTGACGAGGAGGGTGAGATTTTTGGCATCCTTGACGACGAGGGAGTTGGCATCGGCGGTCACGGCTTGGTCGGTATCGATGAAGCGCGCCCGGACTTGGAACTTGGTGCCGAGGTTGCCGGTGCCCTGACTGTTCAGGACCAAATCTTGGCCTTCCGTCGTGGAGCCTTGGAGGGAGGCGCGCAAAGTCATCGGCTGATCCGAGGAGATCGTCACGGCGATGAGGTCGTCCACAGCGGATGCCATGGCCTGCTGGGTGATGACGGAGCCATCCACCAGGGTGTAGGTGGTTGTCGCGATGCCGGTCTTCAGGTCGAGGCGGCGGACGGTGTGCTGGAGCGCCGGGGTGTTTTCAAAGGCCAGCTTGAGAAACCCGGCGAGTTGGTAGCTGAAGGGATCCCGCTTGGCGCTGCCTTGGGATGAGATGTTGTCGCGGAAGTATTGGCCGACGCCCTTGTAATCGCCGGCAGCCTCGAGTTCGCGGATTTTTTCAAAGTGCGGAGCGGCGTCCTCCCGCATGAATAATTTTCCGGTATTTTCCCAGATGCTTTCCTCATTGATGAGGATTTGCTCGGTCGGAAACTGGCCGTAGATCGTGGCCCCCAGGCGTCCGCTGCCGACGGGGTAGGCGACCTCGAAGTCATAGGCCGGCGCGTCGTCCCAGATGACAAGATTTTCAGCAGGCTCGTTGATGATCGGGCCGACCGTCGGCGGGGCTTGATCGCGGTATTTCGAGAGAACGCCTGCGACAATCTTGGCGATCTCACCGGCGCCGTCCGCATTCGGGTGAACCTTGTCGGGAAAATGCTGGGGGAAGGCGAGCAGCGGGGTGTAGAGATCAATGACCGGGGCGCCGGTCTTCTGGGAAATGGAATCGATCCGCGGAAGGATCTCATGGGCGACGATGGTGCCATTGATGGAAACCCCTTCCAGAAACGCCGGAACGGGTTTGCAGATCCAAACCACAGGCTGGGAGGGAAGTTGCCTGAAGCGGTTGATCAAGCCCTGGTAGTCGGGAATGAAGTTGTTTTTGTGGCGCCAATTGTGGCTCTTGGAGTCGTTGGTTCCCAGCTTGATGACAACCACATCGGGGGCGAAGTTCAGCGCCTCCTCGAATTTCGAGCTTTTGGTGTAGGGGCCGTCGCCAGCATTGAGCAGGGTGCGGCCGCCGTGTCCGAAGTTCCGCACCTCAAAGTCGTCGCCGAGCAGTTTTTGCAGTTGGGCTGGGTAGTTGGCGACCCCGGCGCCAAAGGTGATGCTGTCTCCGACACAGGCGACTTTGATTTTTTTAGGAGCGGGTTCGGTGTTTGCCAAAAGTTGGGACCCGATTGGCACCAGGCACGAGAGTGACAGGGTAATGAGTCTTTTGATCATGGAATGGCATTGGCTGTTCATGGTGAAAATAGGACTTCAGGGCCGAAGCCGCTGGGTTGGGAATTGTTATTCAGGACGATCCTTGCCGACCAGTTTCATCCACTCCCTTGCGATGAGTTCATGGCCTTGGGGGAGCGGGTGGATGCCATCCCAGAGCCAATATT
>JBMTBF010000066.1:0-7239 GCA_049429585.1 Terrimicrobiaceae bacterium
GAAAAACTCGTCACCGCCGCCCTCCCCCACTGCCTCGCGATCGCAAAAAAACATCACGCAGAACTAGCGTCGCTCCCGAGCGTCGAGATCACGGTCCTCGGTGCGCGGTCCATGGCGAAAGTCCACCGCGACTTTCTCTCGATCCCCGGAGCAACCGATGTGATCACTTTTCCCTACGGCGAAATTCTCGTTTGCGCCCCGGTTGCCGCCGAGCGCGCGCGGGAGTTCGGCCACGACACGACCACCGAACTCGCCCTCTACGCCATCCACGGCCTCCTGCACCTCTCAGGGCACGACGACACCACCCCTCCCCAAGAAAAACGCATGGCCGCCGCTCAGGAAAAAATTCTCGCCGAGGTGTTGCAGGCCAACCGCTGAAAAATCACCCGTGCCGAGCGAGGATTTGGCAGGAAATTTCGAGAGATTTGCCGGGCGGGGTATTTTGAAGCCCCATTCCATTTGCAGCGGCATTGGGAAGCGCGCTCCATGGTTCGACACAGAAAAAATCGGAGTCCGGCTTTTCCGTCCAAGTTGTCGCGCAATGCCAACTTCCAGACTGCGGCGAGGTATCCTTGAACGAAATCGTTCGTCCGCTCGCCTCGTGTGCAAGGCAGATTCGGTTAAGGTCGGGCTCGACATGCAGGCGGTCGATCCACGCGGGGTTCGAGAGCACATCGCGGTCGCAAGCAGGCTCTCGCAGCTGGATTTCTCCTGTTGAAAAATCCTGCGAAGCCCAGTGGCGGCAGGGCAATTCGAGTTGCCAATCGGCGCGCTCGCTGGCGGGGATGCCTAAATAAAAATGGTGTCCGGCGGACCAGGGCAAAGCCTCCTGGCCAGTGTTCGTAACACGGTAGATGACCTGCAACGAATCGTCACCGAGCCGCAGGGCGACCTCGAAACGGAAATCGAAAGGATACACCGCCCGTGTGGTGTCGTTCGCCTCGAGACGCATTCCAACGGAGGCTTCGTCAGCTGAGACGATCGAGAATGCCGAATCGCGAGCGAAACCGTGCATCGGCGCGGGACGAATCATGCCATCGGGGCATTTCCATAATCCGATTTTGTTGTCGTGAAAACTCCGCGCGATGAAGGGAAACAGCACCGGATTCCCGCCGCGAACTTTCTGCGGCTTGCTCCAATCCGCGGTTTCAGGCCAGCGGATCACCTCCCAATCCGCCACGCTCCAGCACAGCAACCGCGCACCATGGCCGGATGAAATGAGCGCGCGGGACGGCCCGTTTTGGAGCTCGATCACCGGCTGGCCTTGGAAATTCGTGAGGCGCATTTAAGCCAAGTTTTTGAACCAACCGAGCGGCTGCGGATTGATGCAGTGGGTGATTTGTTTCACCTCGGTGTAGGCCTCGTAGCCGTAGGTGCCGAGTTCGCGTCCGATGCCGCTCTGCTTGTAGCCTCCCCACGGAGCCTCGTTGAAGGTCGGGTGGTAGCAGTTGATCCAAGTGATGCCTGCACGCAGCCCGCGAATCACTCGCTGGGCGCGGGAGGCATCGCTGGTGAAAACCCCACCGGCGAGGCCGTAGGCGGAGTCATTCGCCAAACGAATGGCCTCTTCCTCGGAATCGAACAACTGGACCGCCAGCACGGGGCCGAAAATCTCCTCGCGGATGATTTGCATATCGGGGCGGGTGTTGATGAAAACGGTCGGCTGCACGAAATTCCCCACAGCACGCTGGTCGGTGTAGGCCGCGCCGCCACACAAAAGTTCGGCACCGTCCTCGTGTCCAGACTGGATGTAATCGAGGACTTTTTTCTGATGCGCGCGGGAAATGAGCGGCCCCATCTCGGTGCCGGCTTCGAGCCCGGGGCCGACGACGATTTTTTCGCAGGCCGCCGCGAGTCGCGGCAAAAACGAATCCGCCACCGAGCGCTCGAGCAGCAGCCGCGACCCGGCGCTGCAAACCTCGCCTTGGCCGGCAAAAATCCCGAACATCGCGTATTCCAACGCGAGGTTTTGGTCGGAGTCGGCGAAGATGATGTTCGGGCTTTTGCCGCCGAGTTCGAGGGTGACTTTTTTGAAGTTCGACGCGGCGGCGGTCATGATTTTACGCCCTGTGACGCCGCCTCCGGTGAAGGCGATTTTGTCCACCAACATGCTGGCGGCGAGATGCTGACCAACCGTGCCGCCGGCTCCGTAGACCAACTGAACCGCCCCCGGCGGGAAGCCCACCTCGTCGATCAACTCGAACAGCACGGAAACCGAAAGTGGCGTTAATTCCGAGGGCTTGAGGATGCAGCAATTCCCCGCCGCGAGGCCGGGCGCGAGTTTCCACGCAGCCATGAGCAGCGGGTAGTTCCAAGGAATGATCTGGCCACACACTCCGATCGGCTCGCGCACCGTTTGGCACACGATATTCGGGTCGCCCACTTCGAAGGTCTGCCCTTGCGGCTTCGTGGCGAGACCCGCGTAATAGCGGAAGCAGCCCGCCGCGTCGGCGACATCGAATTCCGCCTCACGGAGCGGCTTGCCGTTGTTGCTGGCTTCAAGCTCCGCGAGTTGGGCCGAACGCGACTCGATCAAAGCCGCGAGTTTGAAAAGCTTTGCGGCCCGTTCCTGCGCCGAAGTGCGCGGCCAGGGACCTTCATCGAACGCCTTGCGAGCCGCCTGGATCGCCGACTCCATGTCGGCAGCGGAGGACTCGGCCGCATCGCCGATCGGGGAGTTGTCTGCCGGATTGAGAAATGTCCGCACCGATCCGTCCTGGGCCGAGACGAACCGTCCATTGATGTAATTTTTCAGTGTCATGACGCTATGGCCTCCACAGAGCCGCATTCACGCAGGACCACAAGTGGATGATCCACCCCAGCGTGCCAAAGCTGATGAACCACAACACGCCGGACCCCACGAAAAACACAAACGCCACAAGAATTCTCCCCTGAACCAACTGCCCCAAGCCGGGAATGAATAAACTGCAAAGGGCCGCGATGACATTTCCTCCGGAACCAGGTCCTGCGCTCATGCGTCGAACTATCCCCCGCAGCCCGTTGAGGCGCAAGCGCAGGTTGGCGTTGATTTCGGAGGCGGGGTTTGTCTAACTCCACACCAATCCATGATTGGACTCCATGCCCATGCGGAAAAACCCGCCGCCGCCGAGGTCGTTCGCTCCATGGTGCGGGAACTCGAAATCGCCGGCCTCCCCTACCTGCTCGAGCGCTCCACCGCACCCCTAGCCGGCAAATCCTCCGACCTCGAACTCGCCGATCTGGCCTCGCGCTGCGAGCTTCTCGTCGTGATGGGCGGCGACGGCACAATCCTCCGCGCCGTCCAGAAATTGAGCGACACGATCCCGACGGTTTTCGGCATCAACATCGGCACGCTCGGTTTTCTGACCTGCCTCGGCTCCGGCGAGATTCAGCGCGCCGTCGAGTGCATCCGCAACCGCGATTTTGTCGTCAGCCCCCGGAATCTCATGCAGGCCGACCTCATCAATGAAGATGGCTCCGCCCGAACCTTCTTCGCTCTCAACGATGTCGTGGTCAGCCGCGGCGAGCGTTCACAACTCGTCCAAATCCGCGTCGGCCTGGGCGACCTGCCCCTCACCGACTACAACGCCGACGGGCTAATCGTCTCTACGCCCACCGGCTCGACGGCCTATTCGATTTCCGCCGGTGGCCCGATCCTCATGCCTGACTGCGGGTGTTTCGTGATCACCCCGATCTGTCCCCATGTGCTCTCGATCCGCTCGGTGGTGATGAGCGACGCCTCGGTCGTTAAAATGCAGGTCGCCAAATCCGGGCAGACGGTCACCGTCTCGGTGGATTCGCAGAGCTGCGGCCAGCTCGGCCCTGGCGATCTTTTGGTTCTAAAAAAAAGCCAGCGCGTGCTTCCGCTGGCCATGCTCCCCGAAAGGCCGTTCACCGAGGTGATCCGCCAGAAGCTCAAGTGGTCCGGCAGCAACATATGATTTCTCTTTCCGACATCCTTCTCCCCGAGCACATCAATCTCCGCCTCGATGCGCACAACGAATCCACGGCTGTCGAGGAACTCCTTTTCCCCCTGCGTGGCGACATCCGCATCAGCGATTGGGAGGCCTTTCGCGCCAGCGTGCTCGACCGCGCCGCGCCGGCGGTAGCCACCGACAACGGGTGCGGCATCGTCATCGCCCACGGGCGCACGAACTCCGTAAACTCGCTTGTGATGGCCGCCGGCCGATCGACGAATGGCATCCCCTCGCCCCACATTTCGGTGCCGGTCCGCCTGGTTTTCGTCGTCGGCATCCCCACCGCGTTGAATCAAGATTACCTCCGCGTCGTCGGGACAATCGCCCGACTCTGCGGCAAGCCGGATTCCCTGCAAAAACTCCTCCATGCTCCCACTGCCCGCGAGTTTTTGGATCTCCTGCTCGCCTGGGAAAACAAACTCTAGGCACCTAACGCGGGGCCTGCGTCAACTCGAAGGCGGGAAGTTTCCATGGCTGCGCTACGCGACGGTATTCCTGCTCGGGCAGCAAGACATAGACCGGGTTTTTTGAGGGATCGACCGCGGCAATCAACTGGCGGAGGCTCGTCTCTGAAAGCGTCGTGCAACCTGCCGAAGGCTTCGCGCCCTCAGCACGCCAGATGTGGAAAAAAATCGAGCTCCCCGCGCCGGGAATCGGTTTAGGGGAGGAATTGTGGGCGATGAAGAGCTTGAGGGAGTGCGCGTGATCGTCCTGTTTCATTTGCTGTTTTTTCTCCCATGCCGTCCGCGGTTCGGTATCGAGTCGCAGATGGCGGTTGTAGTCCGGCGAGGCGGCATCCTCCACCCACAGATCGCGCGTCGTGATCTGGCGATAAGGAAGCGCTGGATTTTTTTGGATTCCGCTGGCGTAGCCAAACGCTCCCCCGAGCGCGAAAACGCCCGCCGGCGCGCGAAGATCTCCCTCCCGCTTTGCGGCGACACCTGCTGGAACCGGATGCAACCCCAGCCCCCACGCGAGTCCATTTTTTCCCAGCCTGCCGCTCCACGGCCCGCCGGATTGTGTCCAACCACTGCCGTTTTTTTCAAAAACCCGCACCTCCACCCGCGAGGAATTCCAATCCGGCGCGATGCCCAGAATGCACTGGCGGCAATCGGCGGGGAGTTCGAAGGCCCAAGCCGCCGAACTTGAGATTCCCAAGGCAAGAAAGAGGAAGCGTCGGATTTTGAGGAGGCGATTCATGGTTCTTTCCCCATAAGGAAACAATCCACCAGCCGACTGCAAATCCCGAAAGCAGGGTTTTTAGGGGGTGGCCCCCGCGCCGCGCTGTGTTTGCGTGGGTGAGGATTCGCGTGGCAGTCTGATTTTATGGAAAAGAAAAAAGTTCTGATTATCGGCGGAGTGGCGGGCGGAGCATCGTGCGCGGCGCGGTTGCGTCGGTTGGACGAATCGTGCGAGATCACGATTCTGGAGCGCGGGCCGCATGTGTCGTTCGCGAATTGCGGCCTGCCCTACTTCATAGGTGATGTCATCACCGCCGAGTCGAAGCTTGTTCTGGCCAATGCCGAACTTTTCCGTGAGCGCTTTGGCATCGAGGTGAAACTCCACCATGAGGCCATGGCGGTCGATCCTGCCTCGCGCAGCGTGACCGTGCGCCATGCTCTCACCGGGGAGGATTTGGTTTTCCCCTACGATGCACTTGTCCTCTCGCCGGGAGCTGCGCCGATCCGTCCTCCGCTCCCCGGCATCGACCTGCCGGGCATTTTTTCCGTCCGAACGATTCCCGATTCGAAACGCATCCGCGAATGGATCGACTCGCGCGGGGCGACTTCGGCCGTCGTGGTGGGTGGAGGATACATCGGCATTGAAATGGCGGAAAACCTCCTCCATCGCGGCTTGAGCGTGACGCTGGTGGAAATGCAGAACGAAATCCTCCCGAATTTCGACCCCGAGATGGCCGTGCTCGTCAGGCAGCGGTTGGAGGAGCGCGGGTGTCGCTTTGTCCTTGGTAACTCGGTTGCGTCGTTTGAAGGTCGAGAAAATGGATCCCTCCAAGTCCTCGCCAAATCCGGCGCGAAATTCGATGCCGACCTGGTGATTTTGGCTCTTGGGGTTCGACCGGAAACCTCCCTCGCCCGCGAGGCCGGGCTCAAAATCGGCACCACCGGCGGGATCGAGGTCGATTCCCACATGCGCACGAGCGATCCGAGGATTTGGGCGGTCGGCGATGCCGTGCAGTCCCTGAATATCGTCACCGGCCAACCATTAGTTCTCGCTCTCGCCGGCCCCGCCAATCGCCAAGGGCGCGATGCCGCCGACAGCATCGCTGGACGCGACTCCGAGTTTCGCGGTGTTCAGGCGACCTCGATCCTCGGCGTTTTCGGCCTTGCTGCGGCATCGACGGGCCTCACCGAAACCGCGCTGCGCCGTGCGGGCGACTCCGATTTCGAGTCTGTCCACATTCATCCCATGAACCATGTCGGCTACTACCCCGGCGCGACACAAATCCACCTGAAACTCCTCTTCCGACCCTCAAATGGAAAACTCCTCGGCGCCCAAGCGGTCGGCGAGGCGGATGTCGCGCGGCGGATCGATGTGATCGCGGCATTCCTGCAAAAAGGCGGAACGGTCGAGGATTTGGCGGAAGCCGAACTTTGCTACTCCCCGCAATTCGGAGCGGCGAAGGATCCTGTGAATTTTGCGGGCATGGTCGCCTCGAATGTCGTTGATGGCGACATGCCGGTGGCCAACTGGGAAAACCTCCCCGGCGGCGCGTTTTTGCTCGATGTCCGCGACGACGATGAATTCGCCGAGGGGCATGTGCCGGGCGCGACGAACATCCCGCTGGCCACGCTGCGTCAGGATTTTTCCGCTCTACCGAAGGACCGCCCGGTCGTGGCCTACTGCAAGGTTGGCCAGCGCGGGTATTACGCCGTCCGGTTTTTGCGCCAGAACGGTATCGACGCGCGGAATGTCACCGGGGGCATTTTGACTTGGAATGCCCTGCGCGGGACACGCCTCGACTAATCGCCCAACTCGACATTCCAATAGGCGATGTCGAGGAAATGCTTCCAGCTCTCGTGCGGATGCGTGGAGAGGGAAATGTGGATGAAGGGACGCCACTTGGGGCGCTTCGGCTTGCGGATGAGCGCCATTCCGGCCTCGTGCGGAAGGCGGTTTCCCTTGCGGGTGTTGCAGGGGATGCACGAGCAGACGATGTTTTCCCATGTCGTCTGCCCGCCGCGGTCGCGCGGCATGATGTGGTCCAAATTCAGCGAGTCGCGGGAGAAAACAACGCCGCAGTATTGGCAGGTGTTGTTGTCAC
>JBMTBF010000067.1:0-7144 GCA_049429585.1 Terrimicrobiaceae bacterium
AGTCCGAGGTTAAAGCCTGCCTGAAAGCCACGAGCTGGCATCCCTCGATCACCGAATATTTCCCTGGCGGCGGTTGGAGCACGCGCTTCGCCACCAAGGGCGGAATGCCCGCGACGATCTATCGCCTCAACCTCGTCTCCGGCCTCGGGCCCGCCCTGCAGATTGCCGAGGGCGAAACTATCGAGCTCTCTGAAAAAGCCCACCGCGTTCTCGAGGAGCGCACCAACCCGACCTGGCCGACCACCTGGTTTGTGCCCCGACTCAACGGCTCGGGAGCGTTCCGCGACACCTACTCGGTGATGAACAACTGGGGCGCGAACCACTGCGTGATGAGCTACGGCCACATCGGTGCGGATCTCGTCTCGCTCGCGAGCATGCTCCGCATCCCGGTCTACATGCACAATCTCGATGGTTCGCAGCTTTTCCGTCCCGCCGCCTGGACAGCGTTCGGAACCGCCGACGCCGAGGGAGCCGACTTCCGCGCCTGCGCTAACTTCGGGCCGCTCTACCGCTGAAAACCATGAAACGCTTCGGCTCCGTCATCCGGCTCCGCCCGGAGAAATACGAGGAATACAAAAAACTCCACGCCGCCGCCTGGCCCGGCGTGTTGGCGAAGATCCACGAATGCGGCATCCGCAACTATACGATCTACCACAAGGACGGATTCCTGTTTTCCCACTTCGAGTATGTCGGCGCGGATTTTGAGGCCGATATGGACAGGATGAAGGCCGATCCCGTTTCTCAGGAGTGGTGGAAGCACACCGATCCCTGCCAGGAACCGCTCGAAACAAGGAAGCCCGGCGAGTGGTGGGCCTCGATGGAGGAAATGTTCCACTGCGACTGAATGCGTCGCGGTTGACACTGCACGAGTGTTTCCCTAATTCTCCGGCACTATCCCATGAAGCTCGCGGTCACCAAAGAAGCCCTCCTCGAAGGGTTGCAGCGCACCCAAAATGTCGTCAGCAACCGCCCCACGCTCCCGATCCTCACTAACGCCCTTCTCGAGGCGGACGAGGAGGGATTGTGGATCACGACCACCGACCTTCAGGTCGCCATTCGCTGCCGGGTCGATGCCCGGGTTGAAAAAACCGGCTCCACCACGCTGCCGGCCCGCAAGTTGGTTTCGATCATCCGCGAGTTGCCCAGCTCGGAAATCGTCCTCGATGTGGATTCCAAAAACGCCGCGTCGATCCGCTGCGGCGCGAGCTTTTTCAAAATCTTCGGTCTTCCTAAAGAGGAATTCCCGGCCTTCCCGGCCTTCGTGGAGCCGCAATCCCTCACCATCCGCCAATCCGAACTCAAGGATGGCCTCCGCAAAACATCCTACGCGATCTCGAGTGACGAGGCCCGCTATGTCCTCAACGGCATTCTGTTTTCACTTGTGGAAAACAAGCTTACCCTCGTAGCCACCGATGGACGCCGACTCGCGCTGTTCGACAGCGACATCGAGTTTCCTAAGAGCCACGAACGCGATTTCATCCTGCCCACGAAGGCCGTCTCCGAGCTTCAGCGTCTTCTCGGCGAGGATGGCGATGTGGTGATTTCAAGTTCGGAAAACCTCGTCTCCTTCGAGTTGAACGGTACTCTACTCGTTTCGAAGCTCGTCGATGGGAACTATCCGAACTACCGCCAAGTCATCCCAGGCGAGGCGAAGGAGCGGATCACGCTTGAGCGCGAGGCGCTCCACAATTGCGTCCGCCGCGTCTCGATCCTCAGCAGCGACAAGACCAGCTCGGTCCGCCTGAATTTCACCAAGAACAACCTCGACATCACGGCAAATACGCCCGAGGTCGGCGAGGCCAAGGAATCGATGTCCATCAACTACAAGGGCCGCGACATATCGATCGCGTTCAATCCCGAGTTCCTTATGGACCCGCTTCGCAACCTTCCGAACGACGAAGTTTTTCTGGAGCTGATCGATGAAATGAGCCCCGGAGTCATCAAAATCCAGACTCCGTTCCTCTATGTGATCATGCCCATGCGCGTCTCGGCGTGACCGTGGAATCCCTGCTCTGGGGAATCGATCTGGGAGGCACAAAAATCGAGATCGCCTTGTGCGATCCCGCCAGACCGGCTGAGGCGTTGTTCCGTCGCCGTTGCGATACGAATGCCCATCTCGGTTACGACCAAATCCTCGCACGCATTTCCTCCCTCGTCGCCGAGGCTGAGGAAATCTCGGGTCGTCGCCGTCCCGCGCGGATCGGAATGGGAACTCCTGGGGCCGTCGATCCCGCCACCGGCGAACTCAAAAACTCGAACACCACTTGCCTGAATGGTCGCCCGCTCCGCCAAAACCTCGCCGCAATCTTGGGCTGCGAAGTCACAATGGCGAACGACGCAAATTGCTTTACGCTCGCCGAAGCCCGGTGGGGCGCGGGTAAGGGGGAGGATTTGGTTCTCGGCCTGATCCTAGGCACCGGTGTCGGTGGCGGAATTTGCATCAGCGGGCGGGTCGTTAACGGACGACACGGCATCGCCGGTGAGTGGGGGCACAACCCGATTCCCGGCGAGGAGCGGCCTTGCTACTGCGGGCGACGCGGCTGTGTCGAAACCGTCATCGCCGGCCCGTCGCTCGAGCGCTTCTACCGCGAATCCGGCGGGGAGGATTTGAGGTTGCCTCAAATCTGTGCGCGCGCCGGGGCAGGGGAGGATTCGGCGATGCGAACCCTTGACCGCCTGCGAGAGAAATTCGCCCAAGCCATCGCTGCCGTAATCAACATCCTCGACCCCGACGCCATCGTCATAGGCGGCGGGGTGGGGAATATTCCGCTTCTTTACGAACCTCTGGTCCGCGAAGCCATCCTGCGGCATTTATTCAATCCGGAATTGAAAACCAAAATCCTCCGTCCGCTCCTCGGCGACAGTGCGGGAGTTTTTGGCGCGGCGCTCCTCTCGTCTCAGCGCGACTGAGGCGCGCCGGCGGCTAGCAGCAAGCCTGCCGCCTTGTGCCAGGTCTCGTGCCACTCGCTCTCCTCGTCCGAGTCCGCCACGATTCCTGCCCCGACATGGAAATGCGCCCGTTCCGGTTCGAAGACCGCCGTGCGGATCGCCATGGAAAACCGGCTCTCCCCGTTGAATCCGAAATACCCAATCGCTCCCGTATAGAGCCCACGCTGGAATGGTTCGAGTTCCGCGATGATTTCCATCGCCCGTTTTTTCGGCGCGCCGGAGATCGATCCGCCGGGAAAGCAGGCCCGCAGCGCCTCCACATGCGACACCCCGTCACGCAAGCGGCCTTCGACTGTGGAAACGAGATGGAACACCTGCTCATAGGCTTCGAGGTGCAAAAGCTCGGGAACCCGCACGCTGCCGTATTCGCACACCTGCCCGAGATCGTTGCGCTCGAGGTCGGTGATCATCACCAACTCGGCCGTCTCCTTTGCCGAGGCTTTCAATTCCTCGGAGCTGAGCCGGTCGCTTTGCGGATCGGCCATGCGGGGCCTTGTGCCCTTGATCGGGCGGGTGAGGATTTGGCGGCCGGCCATTTGCAGGAAACACTCTGGCGAAGCCGAAACGATTTGCGCGTCCCCGCTGTCGAGGTAGGCCGAATACGGCGCGGGGGAAAACATCCTCAGCGCCTCGTGGAAATCCCAAGCCCGCCTGCTCGGCGGCGCGAAAAACGGATGGCTCAAGCACACCTGATAGATGTCGCCCGCCGCGATGAATTCTTTCGCCCGCCGCACCATTTCCAGAAAAACCACGCGATCGACCATCGGGCGGAAGTCTATCCGGAGTGGTTCGGCGGAGGCCGGTGCGTTTTCAAAATCCTCCGGCGGGTTGCTCCAGCGGTTTTCATTGTGGAGAAAAACATGGAGCCGCTCATGGAAGGCGAAGCAATAGTCGCCGTCGTAGGTTACATGCCCGATCGCCGCGCCCGCTGCGCCGGGATGCGACCGTTTTTGAAGTTCCTCCTCGAGCGCCGCCCAATTCCTCCCGCGTAGAACCAGGTCCGGCTCGCAGGCGAGGATTGAAGTTGCTCCGCGCCTCACCAGCGCGGAGTCGAGATACGAAAATCCCGGCCGGCGGCGCATCGCCCGCGCGGCTTCGAGCGGACCGCGAATGGCATCGGGCTGCACGGGATTCATCAGCTTGCCAAGTCACCCCAAAATTGCTGGTATTTCAAGTCGCGCCGCTCGCGCCACCAAGGAATGCGCCACTTCACAACCATCGTTTGCGTTTGCTCTTTTACGGTCCTCGAGGCCATCGCCCAGGATTCAACTTCACAGCCTGCTGTCCCTGATTCCCAACTCCTGCCATCGGCTCCAGTGGCGATCGAAGTTCCTCCCGCCGCCGCACCGCAGTCCACGCCGGCGCCCCAGGTTCCCGCCGGGGGGGAAGTGACTGAGACCCTTACGATCAGCGATCAGGAGTTTCTCAAAATTCCCGGAGAGCCCGGCCAGCCCGCCCAAGATGTCTTAAGCGAGCAAGACCTCTCTCTTACGGGAGAAGTTCCCCTCATTCCCGAGAGCGACCAGCAATTTGTCGATCCAAACGCCATCATTCCCGGCCAGACCGCCGAAACCCTCGCAAGCGACCCCCGCACCGCCGCTCCGACCGGCGAGGAAATGGACCGTAAACAGAAACTCCTCTATCGCGAGGTCCGCACCAAAGCCGAGAAGGATGCCGCCATTACCTCCCTCCGCGAGCAGGCCGAGTCCGCCAAGACCTTCGAGGGCGAGCGCGCCGCCTACCGCGAATACTACCGCGCCCTCTTCCGCCGCATGAAGCAGATCGATAATTCGCTTTCGAAAAAATGCGACCTCATGGAGAAGGCCTACCTCGCGCGCCTCGCCCAGACCCGCATCGAACCGACCATCCCTCTCGAGCCGCCCCCGAAACCCCAACCCCTCGCCAACTAAAACCCAAAACCTCACCATACACCCGCCGCCGCGTTGCCCGACCCCATGATACCTTCTCACAACCTGGAGATGAAAATCTTCACCGGCAACGCCCATCCGGCGCTGGCCCGTGAAATTTGCGATTACCTCGGAGTCCCCCTCGGTGACGCTACGGTCAGTTCCTTCCCCGACGGAGAAAGCTTCGTCAAAATCAATGACAACATTCGCGGCCGCGATGTCTTTATCATCCAGCCCACCTGCCCGCCGACGAACCACAATTTAATGGAACTCCTCATCATGGTGGATGCCGCCCGTCGCGCCAGCGCGGCCCGCATCACCACCGTGATTCCGTTTTTCGGCTACGCTCGCCAGGACCGCAAGGACCAACCCCGCGTGCCGATCACGGCGAAGCTCGTTGCGAACCTCCTTGTCGCCTCGGGCGTCCATCGCGTGCTCACCATGGACCTCCATGCGCAGCAGTTGCAGGGCTTTTTCGACATCCCGGTGGACCACCTTCACGCCATGCCGGTCATGGTCGATTATATTCGTAAGCTTAAGATCGATAATCTGATAGTTGTATCTCCTGATGTCGGTGGAGTGAAAATGGCCTCGGCCTACGCCACGGCGCTCGGCACGCTCTTGGCGATTGTCGTGAAGCAACGCAAAAGCGCCACCGAGACCGAGGCCTCCCACATCATCGGCGATGTCGCGGGCAAGAATGTCCTCATCGTCGATGACCTCACTGAGACCGCCGGCACAATCACCAGCGCCGCCAGGATGCTCAAGCAACACGGCGCCCTCGATATTTATGCTGGCATTTCCCATTCGGTGCTGACAGATTTGGCGGTCGAGCGTTTGAAGGACTCCGATCTCAAGGAGTTGATTTCGACAAACAGCGTCCCGTCTCGCCTCGCGCCCGGCAGCAAAATCACGGCACTTTCCGTCGCCGGTCTGCTCGGTGAAGGCATACGGCGCATCCACGACGACGAGTCCGTCAGTTCGCTCTTTGAAGTCAAAAAATCCAAGTAATCAACATTATGGCCAAGCAAGTTAAACTCTCCGCGCGTCCCCGCACCGAAAGCGGTCGCAATTCCGTCAAAAGCGTCCGCGCCCGCGGTTCCGTTCCCGCTGTCATCTACGGCAACAAATTCACACCCGCGAACCTTGAAGTCTCCCACCGCGAGATCGAAGCGCTCCTCTCCCACGCCGTCGGCGAAAACATCCTCGTCGAACTCGAAATTCAGGACGGATCGAAAAAAACCAGCCAGCTTTCCCTGATCCAGGAAGTCCAGCACCACCCGGTGGCCCGTGACATCCTGCATGTCGATTTCCAAGCGGTGTCGATGACCGAGGAAATCTCCGCCAGCGTCGCCGTCGAAGCCACCGGTGAAGCCGATGGCGTCAAGAATTTCGGCGGTCTTCTCGAGCAGAGCATCCGCTCGCTTTCCGTCCGCTGCCTTCCCCAAAACCTTCCCGAGGTCATCACCGTGGATGTTTCCGCCCTTAAGGTCGGCGAATCCATCCACATTCGCGACATCAAGCTCCCTGCCGGCGTCACGGTCGAAGACAACGGGGAATTGACCGTCTTCATTGTGGCCGAGCCCTCCGTCTCGACCGAAGCTGCTCCCGCAGTGGAAGCCGCTTCTCCTGAAGTCATCAAGGAGAAGAAGGCCGAAGGCTCTGAAGAGAAGAAATAATTCCCCGCCCCGTGGAGAATCCCGCCGCATTCCGGCTCGTGGCTTGCCTCGGCAATCCCGGTCGGGAATACGAGAACACCCGCCACAACATCGGCTTTCTTGTTGCCGACGAGTTGGCGCGCCGTTCCGTGGCCTCGTTCTCCTTCGAAGCGCAGTGGAATTCCCAGACCGCCAAAACCGGCGGACGCACGATCATGAAGCCTCAAACCTTCATGAATCTCAGCGGCGAGGCCGTCGGCGACTACACCCGTTATTTCAAGATTCCCAGCGAGCAGGTCATGATTGTCCTTGATGACACCTCCCTCCCGCTCGGAATGATTCGACTCCGCAAATCCGGCACCTCCGGCGGCCACAACGGCCTCGATTCCGTGCTCGTCCACCTCGGCACCGAGAAAGTCCCGCGCCTCCGCGTCGGGATTGGCCGACCGGACGGCACCGCCCTCCACGACCATGTCCTCGGGCGATTCGACTCCGGGGAAGCCTCCGCCGTTGCGGAATCCGTCTCCCGCGCCTCCGACGCGTTCGAATACGCGAATGCCCACGGCATGGACGCAGCCATGAATCAATTCAACCAAAGAAACCAGGAACCATGAACCGATACGAAGCACT
>JBMTBF010000068.1:0-6922 GCA_049429585.1 Terrimicrobiaceae bacterium
GCCTCGGCTTTGCCCTCTTCTTCTTCCTCCTCGTCGCTGATGACGGGGGCGATGCCTTGGAGGACTTCGCCGGAGCGGAGGTCGATGAGTTTCACGCCTTGGGCGTTGCGGCCGGTTTCGCGGATTTCTTTGATGCGGGTGCGGACCATTTTGCCTTTGTTCGTGATCAACATGAGCTCGTCGTCGTCGCGGACGGTGAGGGCTCCGGCGACGCCACCGGTTTTTTCGGTGGTTTTCATCGTGATGATGCCTTTGCCGCCGCGGCCTTGGAGTCGGTATTCCTCGAAGCTGGTGCGTTTGCCGAGGCCATTCTCGCCGGCGACGAGGAGTTGGCAGTCTTTGTTCACGAGGGCGCTGCCGACGATGTAGTCGCCTTTGTCGGGACGGATGCCCCAGACGCCGACCGTGTTGCGGCCTTGGTCGCGGAGTTCCTCTTCGGTGAAGCGGATGCTCATGCCTTCATGCGTGATGAGAACGATCTCGTCGTGGCCGGTGGTGAGCTTGCAATCGATGAGTCGGTCGCCTTCCTCAATCTGGATGGCGATAATGCCGCCTTTGCGGATGTTTTTAAAATCCGAGAGGTTCGATTTTTTAACGATGCCGCTGCGGGTGGCGAAGAGGATGTGGAGGTTTTCGTTCCAGGTTTCCTCGGGGGTTTTCTGGCCTTGGATGCGGATGGTGGAGGCGATTTTCTCGTCCTGCTTGAGTTCGAGAAGATTCGCGATGGAGCGGCCTTTGCTGGCGCGGGAGCCTTCGGGAATCTCGAACACGCGTTCGACATAGCAACGGCCCATGGTCGTGAAAAACATGAGGTAGTCGTGCGTGGTGGCGGTGAAGAGGTATTCGACGAAGTCGCTGTCCTCTTCCTTCTCGGCCTCGCGGGCGGTCATGCCGATGACGCCCTTGCCGCCGCGTTTCTGGGCGCGGAAGGAGCTGACGAGCGTGCGCTTGATGAAGCCGTTGTGGGTGAGGGTGACGATGACGCCTTCGTTGGCGATGAGGTCCTCGATGGCGAGTTCGCCTTCCTCGGGCACGATCTGCGTGCGGCGCGGGCTGGCGTATTTTTTTTGGATCTCGCGGAGTTCGTTTTTGATGATGGTGAGGACGCGTTTTTCCTTCGCGAGGATGTCCATGAGGTCCTTGATTTTTTCGATCAAGGCGTCGTATTCGGCTTTGATGCTGTCGCGCTCGAGGCCGGTGAGTTGGTAGAGGCGGAGGTCGAGGATGTGGCCGACCTGCTTGTCGGTGAACTTGTATTTGCCATCGACGATGCGGGACTCGCTACGGATGAGGATGCCGATTTTTTCAACGGCTTTTTGGGTCCACGAGAGCGCCATGAGTTTTTCCTTGGCGTCGTCGCGGTCCTTCGAGTCGCGGATGATTTTGATGAAATCGTCGAGGTTCGCGAGGGCGATGAGGTAGCCTTCGAGCTTCTCGCACTCGACCTCGGCCTCGCCTAGCAGAAAGCGGGTGCGGCGCAGGATGACTTCGCGGCGGTGCTCGATGTAGCAGGTGATGGCCTCCTTGAGGGAGAGGAGCTTCGGCTTGCCGCGGTCGATCGCGAGCATGTTCACGCTGAAGGACGACTCGAGCGCGGTGTGCTTGTAGAGATTGTTGATGATGACCTTCGGGTTGCCGTCGCGCTTGAGTTCGATGACCACGCGGGTGTCCTCGGCCGACTCATCGCGCACATCGCTGATGCCGGTGAGGATTTTTTCAGTAACGAGTTCGGCGATGCGTTTCACCAACTCGGCGCGGTTCACATTGAAGGGGATTTCGGTGACGACGATCGATTCGCGGCCGCCTTTGCCTTCCTCGACGCCAATGCGACCCCGGACGCGCACGGAGCCGCGGCCGGTCTGGAAGTAGGACTTGATGCCGTTCGAGCCTTGGATGAGGCAGCCGGTGGGGAAATCCGGACCCTTCATGTAAACCATGAGCCCTTCGATGGTGATGTCGGGGTCGTCGATCTGGGAGCAGATGGCATCAATGCACTCGCCGAGATTGTGCGGCGGCATGTTCGTGGCCATGCCGACGGCGATGCCCGTGCCGCCGTTGACGAGGAGATTCGGGAACGCGGCGGGGAAAACGGTCGGCTCCTCGCTTTTCTCGTCGTAGGTCGCCACGAAATCGACTGTGCCGAGATTCATATCGGTCATCAGCGAGGCGCCGAGGTGGTCTAGGCGGGCCTCGGTGTAACGCATGGACGCTGGCGGGTCGCCGTCAACGGAGCCGAAATTTCCCTGGCTCTGCACGAGCGTGTCGCGCATCGCCCACGGTTGGGCCATGTGAACGAGTGTGGGGTAAATCGCCTGGTCGCCGTGCGGGTGGTAATTACCCATCGTCTCACCGACGATCTTGGCGCACTTGACGAACGCGCGGGTCGGCAGAACGCCGAGGGTCTGCATCGCGTAGAGGATGCGGCGCTGGGAGGGCTTGAGGCCGTCGCGGGCATCGGGCAGGGCGCGGGAGACGATGACGGACATCGAGTAGTCGAGGAAGGACTTCGACATCTCGGTGGCGACATTCACGAGTTCGACTTTTTCGTTTTGGGTATACATGGGCAAAGTGTGGTGTGGTTAAGAGGGGAGGGATTCGGGAAAGACGGGAATGCCGAGCGTCGCTGCGGCGGCGCGCATGCGGGAGTCGGTGGCGCAGAGGGGGAATTCCTGGGAAATATCGCAGGCTGCGAGATGGATGGCATCCAAAGTTCGGAGGGCCACTGTGGGATGGCAGAATTCAACCAGCGATCGCGCCTTGGAATATACCGGGGAATCCAAGGGCAGGATGACGATTTGCTCGTCAGCAATTTTTTGATGAAATAATTCGCGCGCGATAAGGCGTTGCTTCTCACTGATGGATTTGGTCCGGACTTTCGAAAGAAGAGCCGATCCGACCTCCACAAGCGACAGTTCGGAAGTGTAAAGAACCGACTCCGAAAGCTCATCTTGGAAGAAATCACTGAGCTCCTCCTTGGCCAGCAGTTTCACAATGATCGCGCTGTCGATATACATCACCAACCTCTGGAATCGCGGTCCTCGCGAATAATTTCCTCCGCAGTGGGCCCGCCGGTCCACGGGGGCATCTTGGCAAGATGCTCTCTGGTTCCTGTGAAGGGCTTTCCGCGTTTTTTGTTTTGAGCGGGAGATATCAACGCCTTCGGCTTCCCGCCGCTGGTGATGGTGACCTCGCGACCGCTCGCGACTAAGTCCAGCAGAGCGGAGAGGTGGGCTTTGGCTGAACGGACACTGATCGTCGAGCCGATGCCAGGCATGACGGCAATCTCCTGCAGGACGGGGGAAGGTTGATCCTCCAAGCCGTCGAAGTAGTTGATGTTCTTTTTCATGACTCAATGTAGTCACGCGTAGTCACGGATGTCAAATGTCGAGGCGGGCGTTCAGGGCGTTGTCTTCAATGAATTGGCGGCGGGGCTCGACGATGTCGCCCATGAGGATGGTGAACATCTTGTCGGCATCCAGGGCATTTTCTTCGTTGAGGTCAACCTTCAGGAGCCGGCGTTTCTCGGGGTTCATCGTGGTCTCGAAGAGTTGTTTCGGATTCATTTCTCCAAGACCTTTGAATCGCTGGATGGTGAGGCCGCGTTTGCCGATTTCGATGATGCGCTCGAGGATTTCGGGGATCGAGAAAACCGGCTGGGCAGTGGCCTTTTCGCCCTCGCCTTCGAGGAGTTCGAAAAGCGGGGCGTCGTGGTTGGAGAAGTGCTCGACCTTGAGACCTTTCTTGCCGATTTCATCAATAAGTTTTTGAACAGGCACGGACTCATGGAGCTCCACGAGTCGCGCGCGGCGTCGGAGCGAGGCATCCTCTTTTTTGGCTTTGGCGGCTGGCTTGTCCACGGGTGCGGCTTCGCCCTCGGCGGGGGCTTCCGGGGCCTCGACTTCGAAGAGGTTGAGGTCGGTGTTCTCAGCCGCGAATTCGCGGACTTGTTCCTCGCCGGGGAAATAGGTCACCCACTCGTCATTGCCTTCGCGGACCTTGAGGAGGTAGGTCGGGAGCGCGCCGGTCTTTTTGTCGCGCTCGTTGAGGTAGGCCTCGAAATCGCCCCCATGGCGGCGGATCGAGTCGCTGTATTTCGAGAGGCGCTGGAGGAGGTCGAGCATTTCGCGAAGTTGAGCGGGCGTAAAGGTCTTCGCATCGGCGAGATTTTTCAACTTCACCTCTTCGGCGCCTAGAGAGATGAGGATTTTGTTCAACGCATTGTCGTCATCCACATACTCCTCGCGCTTCTTGCGCTTGATCAAATAAAGCGGCGGGCAGGCGATGAAGATTTTGCCCTGTTTCACCAGTTCAGGCATTTGCCGGTAGAAAAAGGTGAGCAGCAGCGTGCGGATGTGCGAGCCGTCCACATCGGCGTCGGTCATGATAATGATGCGGCCGTAGCGGAGCCGCTCGATGTTGAACGACCCTTCCTGCTCGCCGCCGCCGATGCCGGTGCCGATGGCGGTGATGAGCGTCTGGACTTCGGTGTTTTGAAGCACCTTGTCGAGGCGGGCTTTCTCGACATTGATGATCTTGCCTTTGATCGGAAGAATCGCCTGATAGCGGCGGTCGCGTCCTTGTTTCGCGGAACCGCCGGCCGAGTCGCCCTCGACCACATAAAGCTCGGTGAGGTTCGGATCGCGCTCCGAGCAATCGGCGAGCTTGCCCGGCAGTCCGCCGCCGGTGAGGGCGCCCTTGCGGACGGTTTCACGGGCCTTGCGGGCGGCCTCGCGGGCACGGGCGGCGGTGAGACCTTTTTCGACGACGCGCTTCGCAACGGCGGGATTCGCGTCGAAATACGTCATCAGGTTCTCGTAGGTGATCGAGCTGGAAATGCCTTCGACCTCGGGATTGACCAGACGCGATTTGGTCTGGGCGTTGAAGCTCGGATTCGGGTGCTTGATCGCGAGAATGCAAACCAATCCCTCGCGAACATCGTCGCCGCTGATCGAGGGATCCTTGTCCTTCAGCAGATTGTTCGCCTTTGCGTATTGATTGATTGCACGCGTGAGCGCGGTGCGGAAGCCGGTGAGGTGTGTGCCGCCGTCCGGATTCGGGATGGCGTTTGTGAAGCAGAGAATCTGGTCGTTGTAGGAGTCGTTGTATTGCAGAACGACATCGAGGTGCATGTCATCGGTGACCTCGTTTTGATCCTTGTTGCGGAAACTGACCTCGCGCTTGCCCGAGATGACAATCGGCTTGGGGTGGAGGAGTTGTTTGTTCTCGCCGAGTTGGCGGACGAATTCCTCAATTCCGAGCTTATAAATCCAGCGTTCGGATTTGACCTGCTCGCCGCGCTCGTCGGTGAGTGTGATTTCAAGTCCTGGGTTGAGAAATGCGAGTTCGCGCAGTCGGGCGGCGAGCTTGGAAAATTCAAAAACCGTCGTGATCGTGAAGATCGTCGCGTCGGGCATGAATGTGATCATCGTGCCGGTCTGCTTCTTGTTTTTGACCTCGCCGATGACGGTGAGTTTTTGCGTGGTCACGCCGCGCTCGAACGCCATGTGGTAGACTTTGCCATCCCGCTGGACCTCGACCTTGAACCAATCGCTGAGCGCGTTGACGCACTTCGCGCCGACGCCGTGGAGGCCGCCCGAGTATTTGTAGGCGCCTTGGCCGAACTTTCCGCCCGCGTGGAGGTTTGTAAGAACAAGCTCGAGCGCGGGGATTTTAAATTTCGGATGGATATCGACAGGGATGCCGCGGCCGTTGTCGCGGATCGAGCACGAGCCATCGACATGGATTGTCACATCGATTTTCGTGCAATAGCCGGCGAGGTGTTCGTCGATCGAGTTGTCGAGAACCTCGAACACGCAGTGGTGAAGACCGCGTTCGTCTGTCGGCCCGATATACATTCCGGGGCGTTGGCGGACGCCAGCGAGGCCTTCGAGTTTGTCGATTTTGGAGGCGTCGTATTTTTCGCCTTCGGGAGCGGGATTTGTTTCGTCGGACATGCGTTTTGCTTGGGAAAATCGGCCAAACGGCCGAGGTCGAAAATGCTAGGGAGCCGGTCCGTGAGGGACAACATTTTTCTCGCCTGCATACAGGATATTGGGATGGGATCGCCGGGCTTCCACAAGATGTTGAAAAGCCCGTCCATAATTCTGAGGGTCGCCAAGGTGATCGGCGGGGCGCTTTTGATGGGCTTGATCGGCGTGTTGGCGTTGCAGGCGTTTACTTGGAATCGGGAGGCGGTTTTTTATGGTGGAGAGGTATATTTCACGGATGGGGATTGCTACTCGCGAATGACGCGGGCGCGGATGATCGAGGAGGAGGGGTTGCAGTCCATCTTTCATCATGCATGGGAGAATTTCCCGGAGGGAACCACGCCGCACACGACGATGCCGCTGGATTTGCTGATCACGGGATTTTCCGCCGCGCTCGCTCCGTTCAGTGCGAGGCACCTCGAAATAGCCGGTGCGTGGGTGTCGCCCGTGCTGGGGCTGGTGACGGTTTTCTTTCTAATGATCTGGGGGGCGGCGGTGAAAACGCCGAATTGGTGGTCCATGGGCTTGATGGCGGGAGTGTCGCCGATATTGGCGCACGGGTTTGAACTGGGCCGGCCGGATCACCAATCGTTGCTTGTGCTGATGATCGCCGTGGCGTTGGCGGCTGAAGTCGAAATATGGAGAAAAATCGAAACGCGCTGGAGCTATGTTTCCGCAGTGGCGTGGGCGCTCGCTCTGTGGGTTTCGCTGTTTGAACCGGCTGTTTTGCTCAGCGCCGTGCTGGCGACGCGGCTTCTCGCGCGGCGGCTCCGCCTGGGACTCAAGCCGCTGACGGCGTTTTTTGGGATTCTCGCACTGGACTTGCTCATCGATGGCTGGCGCGCGGCGGCATTTCATGAGGCGTTCGGACGCTGGGCGCTGAATATCGGGGAACTCCGAAGCGCCGGTTGGAGCGTGATGTTTTCGTGGTGCGG
>JBMTBF010000069.1:0-6870 GCA_049429585.1 Terrimicrobiaceae bacterium
ACAACAACAGGGGAACCATCGTGAAAGAAGAATCCATCGGACTCGAAAATGTCGTCGTGCGCGGAATCAGCCTCGAACGCAAACAGGCCAAGGTCACCATCAGCCATGTCCCCGACAAACCCGGCACCGCCTCCCGCATTTTCAAAGCTCTTGCCGAGGCGAATGTCAGCATCGATGTCATCGTTCAGAATGTCTCGGTGAAAGGCACGACGGACATTTCCTTCACCCTCGCCGCCGACGAACTCGTCAAAGTCGGACCCGTCATTGAGCGCATCGCTGGCGAAGTCGGCGCTGGAGAGGTTTTGAAGCAAGGCGGCATTGGCAAACTCAGCGTCGTCGGCATCGGCATGCGTTCGCACTCCGGCGTCGCCGCGACCCTCTTCGAATGCCTCGGTAACGGCGGCGTGAACATCCAAATGATCTCCACCTCGGAGATCAAAATTGCGGTCATTCTCGACGAGTCGCAGATCGATAACGCTGCGAAGTTGGCGCACGCCGCCTTCGGGTTAGCCGAGGGCAAGTAAGCGAGGGGATTTGCCCTGCGAGGAGGGCTTTTCAGGTAAAGAAGATTTCGTTTCCGTAAATTACAAGCTTCGAACTAGGCGGAAGCCGGTATTTGAAAAATCTTATGGCGGCGGCGGGTTTCTCAAAAATCGGACGATCCATCATCGAGCAAAGAGGTAATCGGCAAAATCTGCCTAACGAGGGGGGTGGTGGTGGCGTTTGGCCATGAGAAAAAGATGGCATGTCTGATGCTACGCACGAAGCACTATGGTCGAAGGAATTTACAACAATGCGGCATCGCTGACAGCCCTTGAGAAATGGCAAGCGTCTATCACACAAAACCTTGTCGCTTCAAAAGTCGCTGGTTTCAAGAAAAGCAACTTTGCGATCGAGTCCGACGACAAAGTCAAAACGAATTACAACCCCGATCAAACCGCAGCCCGGCACACCGGCGGGCTTCCCGTTCGTACAACCAGCATCAATTTCACTCCTGGAGAGATCGAACAGACCCAGAAACCGACCGATGTTGCCATCGACGGGCCGGGTTTTTTCCAGATCCAAGGTGCTGATGGGAATAATCTTTACACCAGAAACGGCGAGTTTCAGTTCAACAACGAAAACACGCTCGTCACCCGGCATGGTTTGCAGGTGATCGGTGACGGCGGGCCGATCACAATCGATCCTGAGCAAGGGGCCGTGAGCATCGCGAAGGATGGCACGATCAGCCAAGGCAACAATCTGCTCGGGCGGTTGCAACTTTTTAATTTTGATGATCCGCAAGGCTTGACCCGGGTCGAAGGCGGATATTTTGAAGCTCCGGAAGGGGTTCAGCCTAATGCGCTTGAGGATGGTCAGGTCGTTCAGGGGGCTATTGAGTCGAGCAATGTGCTTCCGATGGAGGAATTGGTAAGTCTCATTCAAGTGGCGCGTGCCTATGAGGCCTCCCAGCGCTCGATGCTTTCCCACGACGACTTGGTTTCCAAAGCCATCAATTCACTTGGCTCGACAACTGCTTAACATCTCACTGCCATGATCCACCGCATTCTCCAAGCCGCCTCGAGCGGTATGTATGCCCAGCAAATGAATCTGAACACCATCGCGAACAACCTCGCGAATGTGAACACGACGGGCTTCAAGAAGAACAAAATCGAGTTCCAGGACATGCTTTACCAGAAGAAGCGCATGGCCGGAGCCGAGCAGGGCGCTGGAAACCAAGTGCCGGCCGGTGTCGAAATCGGCAACGGAACGCAAGTCGCCTCGACGGCGAAAATTTTCACCCAAGGCCAGCTCACCCAAACCGGTGAGAAAATGGACATCGCGATTCAGGGGGATGGATTTTTGGAAGTGCAGATGCCGGATGGCACCAACGCGTACACCCGAGATGGCGGCCTCAAGGTTTCGGCCAATGGCAATGTGGTGACCAACGACGGCAATCAGGTGTTGAGCGGCTTCGGAACGATTCCGCCAGATGTGCAAAATGTGTCGATCTCGCCCGATGGCCAGGTGACGATCCAGACTCCGGGTGGCACGCAGAATTTCCAAATCCAGCTCGTGCGTTTCAATAACCCCGCTGGGCTCACCGCGATCGGTCAGAATCTTTATCAGGAGACGGAGGCGAGTGGCGCGCCCACCTTGGGAACTCCCGGCCAAGCGGGCTTCGGCAGCATCCTTCAAAACTATCTCGAGACCTCGAATGTGAATGTGGCCGAGGAAATGGTGAACATGATCCTCGCCCAGCGCGCCTACGAGGTCAGCGCCAAGGCGATCCAAACTTCGGATCAGCTCCTTGAAATGACCAATAACCTCAAGCGTTGATGAAACTCCTCACCGCGATTCTTTTTCCCGTTGCGGCGGCGGCCTCGATACAGGCATCCGAGTTGGGGAATATTCTGACCCCGCTGGCTTCGTTGCCCAAGAGCCCAGCTGCACCAAATTTGTCAGAGCCGGTCTCTCAACATGCACCACCGGCTGTGGTGACTTCTATTGGCGATTATATGCTGGGAGAGGCGCAGGTGTTGGATGCCTTGCAGCGCGAGTTGACGGTCAGCTTGGGTCTGAGCGGGGAGTTGAAGCTGCGGTTTGTCGAGCCTTGGAATCCTGTCGAGATCAAGAACGGGAAGGATTGGACGCTCGTCGTCGATGGAGTTCCAAAAAGTGGAATCTCCGCGAATTTTCCTGTTCGCTTCAGCGTGGACGTTGGCGGAAAAAAAGTCGGGGTGTGGCAATTTCATGTGCAGGCCCAACTCGTCGAGCCGGTCTGGGTTTCGACCCGTCGTCTCGAACGGGGCGAGTCGATCAACTCGGCTGTCGCCGCGCTGAAAGAGGTCGATGTTTTGAGTTCGAACAAGGAACTGCTCACCGCCAACGAGAAATTGGATTTTTACGAAGTCGCCCAACCGGTTCCGGCCGACCAAATCCTCAGCCGTTCCGATATCACGCCCCGCCGGATCGTCCGACGCGGTAAGCTGGTTGATGTGATTGTGAATGATGCTGGGATCAATATCACCATGAAAGGCATGGCTCTTGCTGATGGCGGGGTAGGGGAGACGATCGGAATTCGAAATGTGGATAGCAAAAAGGACTTCCAAGCCTTGGTGGTGGGCTCAAACACCGTCCAAGTGAAATTTTGAAAACGAAAATGAAATTCTCACCCATGTTTTTGTCGATGGCTTGCGTGGCGGCCGTCGCAACCGTCTCCACGGAGGCCGAAGCCAATTCACTTTGGGTCAAAGCCGGAAACACCGAGCAGAGCATGTTCGCTGACAAGGTGGCTCGTGGCATCGGGGATATTTTGACGATCGTGGTGGATGAAAACACGACCACAACCCAGGACGCCGATTTGCTCACTCGCGATGAGTTTCAAGGCGGAGGGGGCATCGGAATCGCATTCAACCAGTTTTTCAACCAGTTCCTTCAAGCGGCACCCCGCCTGCTCGGATTGGCGACCGGTCCCACAACCACAGATGGAGACGGCAATGCGGTGATCCCCGTTGGAGGAAGCAACAACATCACCATCCCGACTCTGGACCTGGCCTCCTCCGGCGAATGGAATGCTGGTGGACGGACTGCCAACAAGTTGACTGTCTCGAACCGCACGGCGGTCACTGTCGTCGATGTTTTGCCAAATGGAAATCTGGTGGTGGAAGGCGCCAAAATCATTCGCACTGGTGTGGAAGACCAATACGCCTACATGCGCGGCGTGGTGCGCCCGGTTGATATCGAGGCGGACAACACGATTTCCTCCACAAAAATTGCAGACGCCCAAGTGGAGTTCATTCCAGCGGGTGAGTTGACCGAAGCCCAAAGAAAGGGCTGGCTCCTGCGCGCTTGGGAAAAAGTGAAACCCTTCTGATTTGATCCACTCGTGAAAAACCTCGTTCTCATTCCCTTGTTAGCCCTTGCAGTCGCTGCTCCCGTCCAAGCACAAGTAGGCGAGTCACCGATCACGCTCAATTACAGCGGCGGGTCGCGCATTAAAGACCTGATCGATGTCGAAGGCGCGCGTGACAACCAATTGAACGGCTACGGACTCGTGGTCGGCTTGGCGAATACTGGCGATAGCAAGATCGACTCGACTTTGCAGACGATCGCCAATGCGTTGAAAAACTATGGCGTCAATGTGCCAATGGACGACATCAAGTCCGGCAATGTCGCCGCCGTTATGGTGACGGCCGAGATTCCTGCTTTCGTCAAGCCGGGCACTCGCATCGATGTGACAATCTCCTCGATCGGTGACTCGAAAACTCTCCAAGGCGGTGTCCTTTTGCAAGTTCCGCTCCAAGGTGCCGATAAGACAGTATATGCTGTCGCCCAAGGTGCGATTGCGGTCGGCGGCTTCCTCGGCGGCCAAGGCGGGGCCGGTGGCGCGACGGTTCAAAAAAACTTCCCGACTGTCGCAACGATTCCAAATGGCGCGATTGTGGAACGCGAAATCCCGACACAAATCGTGAACAACGGTTCGATGAATCTGATGCTCCGCGAGGCGGACTTCACTTCCGCCGCTCGCATGGCTGAGGCGATCAACCGGGTTTTTCCAAACACCGCTGTCGCTCGCGACTCCAAGACGGTCAATGTCCTACTTCCACCTGAATACAATAATTACGAGGTGAATTTCTTGGCTACGATCGGCAGCATCGAAGTCGAACCCGATACCGCCGCCCGGGTGGTTATCAACGAGCGCACCGGCGTGATTGTTGCTACTTCAAATGTCCGCGTCTCGAAGGTCGCGGTCAGTCACGGTTCGCTCACGATTTCCGTTGCCTCAAATCTCACCGCCAGTCAGCCCAACGGTTCGTTTTTTGGCAACTCTGCTGGCACGACTCAGGTATTGAACAGCACGACGACCGATGTGAACGAGCAGAAAGGTTCTTTCAAACTGGTTGAGGAGGCACCCACGATCGAGAAGGTGGCCGCTGCCTTGAATGCCCTTGGGGTCAGCACCCGCGACATGATGTCCATTTTCCAAACCATGAAGCGCGCTGGCGCCCTGCAAGCCGAACTCGTTCTGAACTAACTATGGATATTTCCGCCATCACTCCTCAAGCCGGTCTCCTCATGAACCCCGACCTCGGGGCCATGGCTGCCGCCGGTAAAAATTCCCAAACCGATGGGCAGAATGCAAAAATTGCCGACTCCTGCAAACAGTTCGAAGCCGTCCTCTGGCGTCAAATGCTCGAAAAGGCTCTTGCGCCCATGCTACACAACTCAGAGTGCGGCGGTGACAAGACAGGAACATATAATTATTTCCTTACCAATACGATATCTGAGGAAGTGAGCGACAGCTCCAACGGAATTTCCTCAGTCCTTTACGCCCAACTTATCAGCAAAACTCCCAAAAGCTCCAATCTATGAACATACAAACCCAATTCCAAGAGATCGTCGCGATGCTCCAAAACGAACTCCAAGAATACGGAGGCCTTTTGCATCTCTTTGATCGTCAACAGAAATGCATTGTCCATCAAGATCCGACCGGATTTTTGGATATCAATGTCGATGTTGACGAGCAGATTGCAAAACTTACCCATTGCCGCCACGAGCGCGAGGAACTCGTCCGCCAAACGGCGGTGAAACTCGGAAAGTCTAAAGACATCACCCTTTCCGCCCTCAGTCACAGCTTCGCGCCTGAGCACCAACCGCTTTTGCGTGCATTGATCGAGGAAATCAATGACTTGATTACCCGCACCCAGCGCCGCACCCGCCAAAACCGAATGCTTCTTGCCCAGTGCGTGGAGTCGGCACGGCAATTGCTTGCCATAAGCAACCCCGGAGCGATCCCAGGAACCTACGGGGCCCACGGACAGATTAGAACACAATACAACACCGACCGATACACCGCCGCCGTCGCCTGAACCGACCGAGGCGGGATTAAGGTCCCGAACAAGGAAGTTTCAATATTATGGCAGGCCTCATCTCCTCACTGCATAACAGCAGCTCCGCCCTTCGAGTCCACTCGAAGGGGTTGGAAATCACAGGCAAAAACCTCGCGAATGTTAATAACCGGGGTTATTCCAAGGAACGCGTCGAAATCGGCGACCGCGGCCAGATCAATACGGGCATCGCCACCGAGAGCATGGGTGTCGAAGCCATGGGGCTCCGCCAAAACCGCGATGCGCTACTTGATAAGAGTGTGATGCGGGAGTTGACTTCTACTGCCAACCTTGAAGCGGTCAAAACCGTGCTGAAGAATGCAGAAACAGCACTTGGCCAATTTTTGGATCGAACTAAAGATTCCACTTCAATTCAAAATGCTGGCGGGGCGAGTGGTGGCGGGATCAGTGATGCATTAACCGACTTCTTTAATGCTTGGGAAAGTTTTTCTGTTAAACCAAATGATATTGGTGAAAAACAACTTCTAGTTGCTAAAGCCCAAATCCTTGCCGAGAAAATCTCAAAAACTGACGAGAGATTAGCGGGAGTCCAATCCGATGTGGATGCACAAGTCACTGTGGATGTTGATGTGGTTAATCAAATTCTTGACGAGATTGCGGAAATCAATGGCTACATCGCGAAAGCAGAACTCGTTAAACCTTACTCAGCAGTTGATCTTCGGGACAAGCGTCAGGCAAAACTTGAGGAACTTTCCAAATATGTCGAGGTGACATTTTCCAACTTCGATTCCGATCCGAAGAAAAACATTGGCCGAATTGTTGTGGAAGTAAATGGGGTAAAATTAGTTAATGGAGAAGCTGTAGAAAAAAAACTCTCTTACAATTCTTCCACCAATGTTTTATCGATTGGCGATACTCCCCTCTCAACAGCTGCTTTGCCTACAGGAAAAATTGGAGCTCAAATTCAAGCGGCTTACGAAACCGTTCAAGAGACCCGTGATAATATCAAAAACTTGGCGGAAAAATTAACCGACGAAGT
>JBMTBF010000070.1:0-6799 GCA_049429585.1 Terrimicrobiaceae bacterium
GCATGCGGGGGCCGTAGGTGTTGAAGATTCGGACGATGTGGGTATTCATCCCGTGGTAGCGGTGATACGCCATCGTGATCGCCTCGGCGAAACGCTTCGCCTCGTCGTAAACGCCGCGCGGCCCGATGGGGTTCACATTGCCCCAGTAATCCTCGGTCTGCGGGTGGATGAGCGGGTCGCCGTAGCACTCGGAGGTTGAGGCGAGGATAAACGCCGCGCCCTTGTCCTTCGCAAGGCCCAGCGCATTGTGCGTGCCGAGCGAGCCGACCTTCAGCGTCGGAATCGGAATCCGCAAATAATCGATCGGACTTGCGGGCGAGGCGAAATGCCAGACATAATCTACTTTCCCGGGGATGTAGATGTAGTCGGTGACATCGTGGTTGATGAACTTGTAGTCCTTGTTCCCTGCGAGATGCTCGATATTCGCAACATTCCCCGTGATGAGATTGTCGACCGCAATGACGCGGTGGCCTTCCTTGAGCAACCGGTCGGTGAGATGCGATCCCAAAAAACCGGCCCCGCCGGTAACGACGCTGACGGGCTTCGTGCTGGTGGAGGCCATGGCGCGAGGGCTTATTAGTTAGAGTAAGAGGCTTGGGTGCCTTTGAGGTTGCGCTTTTTAATCCAGGGCATCAGGCCGCGCAGGCGCTCGCCGGTCTTCTCGATCGGGTGCTGCTCGCCCTTCTTGAGGAGGGCGTTGTATTTCTTGTAGCCGCCCTCGTATTCCTTGATCCATTCCTTGGCGAATTTGCCGGTCTGAATGTCTTTGAGCGCCGCTTTCATCCGCTTCTTCACGGAGGCGTCTACAATCTTCGGGCCGACATGCACATCGCCCCACTTGGCGGTTTCGGAAATCGAGAAACGCATGCCGGCGATGCCCGCTTCGTTCATCAAATCGACGATGAGTTTTAGCTCATGCAAGCACTCGAAATAAGCCATCTCGGGTGAGTAGCCGGCTTCGATGAGAGTCTCGAATCCGGCTTGAACGAGCGCCGAGGCGCCGCCGCAGAGAACGGTCTGCTCGCCGAAGAGATCGGTCTCGGTCTCTTCCTTGAAGGTGGTTTCCATCACGCCGCCGCGGGTGCCGCCGATGCCTTTCGCCCAAGCGAGAGCGATTTTTTTCGCGTCCTTGCCGGGGTTTTGGTGGATGGCGATGAGCGTAGGAACGCCTTTGCCCTCGGTGTATTGGCGGCGAACGATGTGGCCCGGGCCTTTCGGGGCGACCATGATCACATTCACATTCTTTGGTGGGACGATCGTCTTGTAGAGAATGCTGAAACCGTGGGAGAACAGGAGCGTCTTGCCGGCTTTGAGATTCGCCTCGATGTCTTTCTTGTAGGCGGCGGGCTGCTTGGTGTCGGGGATCGCGACCATGATCACATCGGCGCGGCGCACGGCCTCGTCGGTGTCGAACACTTCAAAGCCTGCCTTCTTCGCGACTTCACGGCTTTTGGATTTGGGATAAAGGCCGATGATGACCTTGCAACCGCTTTCTTTGAGATTGAGCGCGTGGGCGTGGCCCTGGGAGCCGAAGCCGAGAACGGCGAGGGTTTTTCCCTTGAGGACTTTCAGGTCGGCGTCTTTGTCGGTATGGATTTTGGCAGGCATGGTGTTGTTGGTTGGGTTTGGAAAAAGGGTGGGATTACTTGGAGCGGGCGAGCGCGACCTTGCCGGTGCGGGTGAGGTCGCTGATGCCGAAGGTTTCCATCAAGCTCAGGAATTTATTGATCTTCGCCTCGGTGCCGGTGATTTCGATGGCAAGCTTCTCGGGCTGAACATCGATGATCTTAGCGCGGAAGATGTCACAAATCTGCATCACCTCGGCGCGCGACTTGGAATCTGCATTCACGCGGAGCAGGACTAGTTCGCGATCCACATATTCCTCGTCCCGGAAATCCTCCACATCGATCACATCGATGAGTTTATCGAGCTGCTTGGTGACCTGCTCGAGAATCTTGTCGTCCCCGCGCACGACAATCGTCATGCGGGAGGCCGAGGGGTCGAGCGTCGGCCCGACATTCAAAGAGTCGATGTTGAATCCACGGCCGCTGAACATTCCCGCCACGCGGGTCAGGACGCCGAATTTGTTTTCCACGAGGATCGAGATGGTGTGGCGCATGCGATGAAAAGGGGGCAGATGCTGAGGCAGCGTCTTCGACCCGTCAATGGAATTCCCTGCAAAACCATGCCGCCGGGCGGTCCGGCGCCGCCGGTTGTTCGTCTCGACACCCCGAGCCGGGGCCAGATACATAGTCCCGCATGACAAGCATGACAGGCCATGGGCGTGGGGAGGCGCGGACGAAGGTCTGGGCCGCCGTGGTCGAATGCCATTCGGTCAATCGCAAGACGGCGGAGGTCGTCTTTCACGCCGACCGCGACGCCACGTGGCTCGAGCCCGAAGTCCGTGAAAAAGTTCTCGAGAGAATCTCCCGCGGCCGCGTGCAAGTGAACCTACACCTCGAAAGAGCGGACGCCGGAACCAAGAATTTCTTCGATGAAAAGCGCGCTGCCGCCTTTGTGGATCAAGCAAGAAAGCTCCAGAAAAAACTCGGCCTCGAGGGCGGAGTCACGCTGGCCGATGTATTGAGTGCCCCAGGCGTGATGCGTGCAGCGGAGCCGGGTGGTGACGATGCGCGCGAGCCGGTGATGAAGGCGCTCGAGGCAGCTCTAAGAGGTCTGGAGTCCACTCGCAACCGCGAAGGCGCCGCACTCAAGAAAGCCCTCCTCCGCAGCGCCGAAAAACTCGAGTCCCTCGCCAAAAAAATCTCCCCTCACGCTGGCCGCGTGGCGCAACTCCACCGCGAGTCACTCCACAAACGCATAGAGCGTGCGGGCATTTCCCTCCAACCGGATGACGCCCGCCTCGCCGCGGAGGTCGCGTTTTTCGCCGAGCGCTGCGATATCACCGAGGAACTCGAGCGCGCCGCCAGCCACATCGCACAATTCCGCGACAAGCTGGATTCCAAGGCCCCCGTCGGCCGCACGCTGGAATTCCTCGCGCAGGAACTCGGCCGCGAATTCAACACCATCGGCTCCAAATCCTCCACCACCGCCATCGCCCGTCTCGTCATCGATGCGAAGGCGGAACTCGACCGCATCCGCGAACAACTTGCCAACATTGAGTAGTCTCGACATCCAACGCACCGGCATCCTTTTCGTCATCTCCGCCCCCTCCGGCGCCGGGAAAACCACGCTCATCTCCTCGCTCCGCCAGAAGCCGGATTTCGTCTACTCCGTCTCCTGCACGACCCGCACTCCGAGGCCCGGAGAGGTCGATGGGGAGGATTACCACTTTCTCTCCGAGCAAAAATTCCAAGCCCACATCGCGGCCGGAGATTTCCTCGAGCACGCCGAGGTCCACGGCCGGCATTACGGCACGCTGAAGTCCACCGTCGTCTCCCAGCTCCAGCGCGGTGTCGATGTCCTGCTCGATGTGGACACGCTCGGCGCGGCGAGCATTCGCCGCTGTCCCGACCGCTTCATCCAGGACGCGCTCGCCGATGTTTTCATCATGCCGCCGGGACTCGATGAACTCGGCCGCCGCTTGCGCAAGCGCGGCACCGAGACCGAGGAGCAAATCGCCACGCGCCTCCGCAACGCCGCCTCCGAAATGGAGAAATGGCGCGAATACCGCTACACACTCATCAGCGGATCGATGGAGGAGGACATCGAAAAATTCCGAGCCATCATGCGCGCCGAGCGTTACCTGAGCCGTCGGTTGAACCTTTCATTTTGATGAGCAAAAAAAACATCGTCCTCGGCGTCGGCGGCTCGATCGCATGCTACAAGGCCGCCGACCTCACGAGCCGCCTTGCGCAGGACGGGTTCGATGTGCATGTGGTGATGACACGATCCGCGACCGAGTTCGTCGCCCCGCTCACTTTCCAAACGCTCTCGCGCAATCCGGTGACAACGGGAATTTTTGATGAAAAAGAATCCTGGCATCCCGGCCACATTGCGCTCGCGGACGACGCGAATCTTCTGCTGGTCGCGCCCGCCACAGCGAACCTCGTTGCGAAGCTCGCATGCGGAATCGCCGACGATGCGCTCACCTCGATCGCCCTCGCCACCCGTGCGCCGCTCGTCATCGCTCCGGCGATGAACGGCAAGATGTGGCATCATCCCGCCACGCAGGAAAATGTCGCGCGGCTGAAGTCCCGGGGAGCCCTGTTTATCGGCCCCGGCGAGGGTTTGCTCGCCTGCGGTTACGAGGGTGCCGGACGCCTTTGGGAGGTTGCCGGCATTGTCGAGCAGGTCAAAAAAATCCTCTCCGCCAGCTAGCCCATTTCCACCTCCGCAAAAATATTTTCCAAAAATTTCGTCAAAATCGAAAAAAGTTGTTGACGCATTTCGAGGCCGAACTTATTCACACGCGCCAGTGAGTTATTCACAATTTTTTCACAACAACTTTCCCGCATTTGCGGAAAGAAAGGGGGGAGATTAATGCCTACTGCCAAGAAGAAAGCCCCGGCCAAGAAAGCCGCAGCTAAAAAACCCGCCGCCAAAAAAGCGGTGAAGAAAGCTCCGGCCAAAAAGGCCCCGGCCAAAAAAGCCGCAGCTAAAAAGCCAGCCGCCAAGAAAGCGGTGAAGAAAAAGAAATAATACCCCCTGTCCCTGACAGGTTTTAAAAACAAGTTGGGAGAAGTCTTCGGGCTTCTCCCAATTTGTTTTTGATAGGAAGCCCCCTGCCAGCCCGCGCGGGTTGGTGAAACGAAAGCAAAAAATCAGAGGATGATTTTTTGCGTCGCTGTATCCAGCAACTGCGAGGATTCGGATTGGCGAAGATAGGAGTCGATAATCCGAATCGCCGCCTCGGGTGTCTTTTTATCCGACAAAGAGGCTAGAGATAGGCGCTCGCTCTTATCCCTTAACGCCACCCGGATTTTGCCATCCACGAGAAGGCCCATGAAAATCCCGACGACATGCGAATTGCTCCCGCCGAAGCGCAAGAGGTAGTCGTCGATTTTTTCAAACAATGAGATTTCCTGGGATGAGGTTCTCACCATCAGCCCGCTTTCCTCAGCAAATTGCTGCTCGAGCAACACGATCGGTTTCGCGAGGCCGGTGTCGGATTTTGAGCCTGAGTTGGCCACCGCGGTTTCCACCTGCTTCTTGGCGATACGCTGGCGGAGCCTCTCGCCCACACTCTCGCGGGCAAGCGAAGAGCGGACCTTCGACCGCCCCGAGGAAAATTCTTCCGGCAAGTGCTGCTCAAGCCTCCGACGAAAATCCTCTTTCTCTCGTGGAAGTTGAATGAAAGCCCGTAGCCCCAGCTTGATCATCTCGAGCACCCAAGAGCGGTTTGGCTCATAAAAAATCAGCACCACGGGAATCCCCCGCAGCGTGGCGCTGGCCATCATCCTCTCGAGCAACCATTGAGCGTGCGGCCGCGAAATTCCCGATCCGATCAAGACGAGATGAGGGCCAAGAGCCTCCATCTTTGCAAGCGCCGTAGAAACATCTCCCATCGTCAGGATCCGAACGCCCGACGAATCGAGCGTTTCCTCGAGGAGTTGCGATTCGGACGCCTCGCAACTCAACAGCAGAACCAATACCTCATTCATTTTCGAAAATAAAAACCAACCACCTAAAAAATTCGCCCTTTTCTTTGATCGATGGAGAAATACTTTTCAAGACAACCTAATTCTCTCCAACCTCCGATCCATGCTTATGACAAACCCTCCTGCCACTCAAACCCGCGCCGACAAACAAGCATTCACCTTGATCGAATTGCTGGTCGTCATCAGCATCATCGCCATCCTCGCATCCTTGGGTTTTCCTGCCGTGAACGGCGCGATGGAGTCCGCTCGAAAAGCAAGGGCGGGTAGCGATGTCGCTCAAATTGCAACGGCCGTCGTAGCCTATGAGGTAGAGTATGGAAAGTTGCCGACCCACACGGGTAGCGCTGTGAATTCGACGCTGATGGCTACGCTAACAGGCAACAGCACAGACAATCCTCGTAAAATTGTCTTTCTGGAGGCTTCCGAATGGAAAAAAGGCCGAGGAGGAACGAACAGCTCCGGTTTTTGCGATCCATGGGACAGCGCTTCTGTCTATCAAATCGCGCTGGATACCAATTACGACAATTTAGTTACTGCAGGAACCAACTCCACCAACATCACAAAAAAAGTGGCTGTTTGGAATATCCCCACGGGGACTGATGCAGAAAAAAAACGCCGCTATGTCACTTCTTGGTAAAGAGGTGAGCGATTAGGGCAGCTCGAGCAAATCGCATTTTATCCAACCCGCTCCGATGTGCCGGAATTCGCCACGGAGCGTTAGAGTGCTTCCTTCTTTGCAGAGGACACGCTGAGCTGTTTCGGCAGGGGATGTGCTGGATTCGGATTTTTTGGGACCGCCTTTAGCGGTGCTCGCCCCATAGGCTTTGGCGATCGCGCCAACGATGCTTTGGAGCGCGGCTCCCTCACTGGTGGCGTCGATTTGAGGATAGGCGGAGTTTTGGGTTTTATCTTGCGACTCACTCCGTGCAGCCGGTTTCTCCACCGAAATCGCATAGATTTCCTTCCCTCTTTTTTGGAATCTGAAGCTCGCGGGGACGCCCCAGCGCTCCTTTTTTCCGAAATCGGATTGAAAGGAAATCTTGAGTTTTGGCGTTCCCTCGAGCTCGAGGGAGAGGTCATTGGAGTTGACGCCGCTTACCAACCCTTTCGAAAGAACGCCCGAAACAGCCACGGGTTTGTGCTTGAGCGCTTGGGTGACAAGTTTCGGATATTTGGCACAAAGAGCCGCGAGTTCCTTGGCGGGCACATTGAGCTGGATCAGCAACTTGTCGGCATCG
>JBMTBF010000071.1:0-6796 GCA_049429585.1 Terrimicrobiaceae bacterium
GGCCCAGGCGGGTTGGGCGGCGTGCGCGGCGTCGAGGGCCATTTCGAGATCCTCGCTGGTGGATTCGGGAACGCGCGAGATAACCTCGCCGGTGGAGGGGTTGAGGACTTCGATGGCGCCGTCGCCTGCGGAAGGAGTGAATCGGCCGTTGATATAATTCTGGTAGGTTTTCATAAGAGTGGTCGGGGAATAGGTGAGGCTTATGCCAATAGGTTTTTCACGGCGCGGGGCCAAGCTTTTAGAAACAAACAGAAAAACCTTGAGCCGCTGGCTTGGAGGGGATGATAACAACCCGAAATTGCGTGCCATTGATTCCCGCGAAATCCCAGCAACCATGAAAACTCCCTTGGTGATTCTGCTAGTCGCCGTCTTGATTTTTCCGAAAATCTCGCGTGCTGCCGATGTGGCTCACGACCCGGCGGTGCGAAAGCCGAATATTCTCTTTATCCTTACCGATGATCAGGGCTACGGGGATTGGAAATGCACCGGTCACCCTTTGCTCAAGACCCCGAATGTCGATCGTTTGGCCAAGGAGAGTGTGCGGTTCGAGAATTTTCAGGTGAGCGCTTCGTGCTCTCCGACCCGTGCGGCGCTTTTGACCGGTATGCATGAGTTCCGCAACGGGGTCACCCATACGCAGGAGCCTCGTGAGCATTTGTGGAAGGACGCCACCACGCTGCCGCAACTCCTCTCGAGCGCGGGCTACCGCACCGGCTTCATTGGCAAATGGCATCTCGGAAATCCCGAAGGCTACGCCCCGCAAGACCGTGGGTTCCAGTGGTGCTCCACCAACCAAGGCGGTCCACGCGAGCATTTCGATCCCGTGATGGTAAGGAATTGCAAGCGCGAGAAAGTGAAAGGTTATCGCGAGGATATTTATTTCGACGATGCGATAAGATTCATCTCGGAGAGCGGCGATCAGCCGTTCTTTGCCTACCTCTCGACCTATTCGCCCCATGACCCGCTCGCCGCGCCAGAGGAATTCGTCGCGCCGTTCCGTGGCAAGGTTCCCGAAGATCAGGCCAAATATCTTGGGATGGTGGCGAATCTCGACTTCAACATCGGGCGCATGATGGATTTCCTGAGGCAAAAGGGCCTCGATGATAAAACCATAGTCATACTTCTTTCCGACAACGGCGGCACCTGGGGGCTGGATGTCTTCAATGCCAACATGCGTGGTTGCAAGGCCACCGCGTGGGAGGGGGGATCGCGAGTATTTTCCTTCTGGCGCTGGTCCGACCATTGGCCGCCTCACAAAGTCGACAACCTCACCGCACACCTCGATGTGCTCCCCACGCTCTGCGAACTCGCAGGGGTGAAAATCCCGGAAAAACTCCAGAGCGAGCTCGAGGGCTTCAGCCTACTTCCTCTTCTCGAATCCAAAAAAACCATCGATTGGAATGATGATCGCATGCTTTTTCAGCATGTGGCGCGTTGGCCCAGCGGGCTCGCCGCCGAGCACAAATATGCCATGGCTGGAGTGCGTCAGGGTCACTTTCTCCTGACCCGCAGCCGCCCCTGCGACAGCACGAAATGCTCTGTGGACAACTTCGGGTTCCAATGCGCCACATTACGAAGCGTGATCAACGGGGCCGAGGAGGCGACCTATACGGCGAAAAATGCCCAGTTCCACTGGGGTGTCAGCGCGCCGGATCGCTGGAGTCTTTATAATTTGAAAAAAGACCCGTCCTGCCAGAAAGACATCGCAGAAGAGGAGCCGGAGCGCATTGCGGCTATGGCCTCAGCCTATGACAAATGGTGGGACGATGTTTACCCGGTGATGATCGAGCGGGGCGGCGACAAGGAAATGCAGTGGAGCAAGCTGCTCCTCAATGGAAATTCCAAGGACTCTGTCGATCCCAAAGAGGTTAAAGCTCTTGAATCAGATGAGTCTGAGGATTTGGAGTAGGCGGGGGCGCTTCGCTGCCTGACGATCCCTTCTTAACGAAGGGCGACTTGAAATCCGTTGCCGGCCAAGCGCGCCAGATCGTTCTCTGAAAAGCCCAGCTCATCAGCGAGGAGTTCGTATTCATCCTCGATGGAGTTTCCAAAACTGATCGGATCATCGGTGCTGATGGTGCAGACCACGCCGGCTTCGAGCAGGCGCTTGATGGGATGCTCGGCGGGAGAGGGGACGACTCGGAGTTTCACATTGCTGATCGGACAGACATCGAGGGCGATGCCCTGATCGCGCAACAACGCCAAAACCTTGGGGTCCTCGATCGAGCGCACGCCGTGCTGGATGCGCTGAGCCCCCAGCTTTTCGATGGCATCCCGCACGAACCACGCGCCGCAAAATTCGCCTGCGTGGGCTTTGGTGAACTTTCCGGCATCCCTCGCACGACGCCAAAAATCAGGCGTCCAGTCGCCCAGTGGGGTATCCTCAGTGCCGTGCAGGTCGATCCCGTCAAGGTTCTCCCAACGAAGCGCCGACTCGAGAACCGGCCCCATTTTTTCGGTGTAACCATCGTGGTGGATGCCGAGAAAAATCCGGACTTCGAGACCTTCAGGCACTGCGGCACGAATCGCGTCGCACACCTCACGGCCGTCGAGGTTCATGAAATCGATGCAACCCGAGGCGAAGCTCGTTTCGACATAGCGGACATTTCGGCGGAGGCGGTCCTCGAAAACCGCCTTGGCACAGGCGTGATAGCGGTCGGCGCTGATGAAAAAATCGCCCGCGTAACCCAAAAGCTCGCCCTCGAAGTGCGCGAACGAGTCGAAGCGGAAATCCGGAGCCCATGAGGCGGGAGGCGTCGAATATTTGTCCGGCCTCGAGGCGCAAAGCAAATCCCAGGGCAGCGCCCCCTCTATGTGCAGGTGGGTTTCGGTTTTTGGAAGGGAATGAATAAAGTCGCGGAGCGGCGAAGTCATGGTTTTTCGGAGGCGAGGTTGCGAAGCATTTCGTCGAAAGCCTCGGCGGCGTTTTGGGCGGTGCATGCGGCTCCGGCGATGCGGGCCTTGCGACACGCCGCCGCGTGCACGGTGGGGTGGGATGCCCAATCCAAAATCTCGGAAGCCAACTGCGCGGACTGGCCTGGAGCGACCACGAAGCCCGAATCCGTTTCTTGTAGGAGTCGCGCTGCTTCGGAGTCCGCTGGCCCCACGAAAAGACAGGGACGCCCGGCAGCCAGAACGCCGTAAATTTTGCTCGGAACCACGAGGCCACAGAGGTTAGGCCTCATCGTCACCAGGTGCGCGTCGCCCGCCGAGAGGCTTTCGGAAAGCTTGTCGGCAGGTTGCGATGCCAGAAACCGGATGTTGTCGATCCGGCGCAAGTGCGCGGCGGCCTCGACCTCCATCCGGCGCGGACCTTCCCCGATGAAAAGGAAAACGATGCGTTGCCCGCGCAGGCTGTCAGCCGCATCGAGCACGGTGTCGAAATCATGGGCGAGGCCCATGTTGCCCGAATAGACCACGACGAATTGCCCCTCGAGGCCATGGGCGCGGCGGAAGGGATTGTTGGCGCGGTCGAGGGATTGGATCGGCGGGGCCCAGTTCGGGATGATCGAGATTTTGGCGTAGGAGATTCCCCGCGCCGTCAGTCGCGAAGCCATGCAACGGCCGATCGCCACGACAGCGTCTCCTCGCACGAGGGATTGCGTGGAAATCCGCCTGAGCAGGTTTGAGATCGCGCTCCCGCGCGGCAGGACGCCCAATTCCTCGGCGACCTCGGGATACACATCCTGCGCCCAGTGAATCACGCGGTTGCGCTTGAAAAACTTTATGACCAATCCCAGCACCACCAGCATCGGCGGATCGGTCATCGTCACCACAAAATCCGTGCGCGGCAAAAGCAGAGCGCGGGTCATCAGCCACGGGATCATGAAGACATAGCTCGCCGCTCGAAGAAGGACATTGCGTCTTGAAAGCGCCGCACCGGCCCGGAGGATGCGAACTCCACGCCGGGCCGAGGCTTTGGGCTCGCCCGGTTCGGCGGTGGTCAGAACGGAAACCTCCCAGCCTCGTGCGGCAAGGGCCTCGGCCATTCCTTGGAGCATATCCCCCGTGGCGCCTTTGGCGGGGGGGTAAACCCGGTTGATGAAAAGGATGGATGGCATTCAGCTCTGCGGAGTTTGTCTGGTTTCCGCAGGCGGGGCAGTTTTTTTTATCCAAGGCTGGATGCCGTGAACGAACCAGTAGCCTGGGATTTTTACCATCTCGATCGCGGCCCATTCGTCCTCCTGCAACCGGCCTTTGGGCGTGTCCCACCAACCGATGCGCGAAGTGGCGACGCCGAAATTCACTCCGGGAATCCGTTGCTGGAAGGTCGTGAGGGCCCGCCGCGCGTGGAACGAAGAGGTGACGAGGACCGCCTGACGAACGCCGGCTTTTTCAAGAAGCGGCTTGGCGAAATCGGCGTTCTGCAATGTCGATCGGGATTTGGTTTCGGCCATGATCCGGTCCGGCGGCACGCCTTCTTTGATCAAGGCGCGCCGGTTGGTGGGGGTGTCGCCCGTGCCGATGATCAGGACCAGCGGGGCCACACCTGTTTTGTAGAGCCTCGCGGCTTCGACAGGCCGGGCCTGCGATTCGCCTCCGAGTAAAACAATAGCATCCGCTTTCTCGGGCCGGGAATCGATGACAAGAAAGTGGCGCCAGACTTTGGGAAACCACACGGGGTGGGAGAACCAAAGGCCCGCCGATAACGCCAGGAAAGACGCCAAGAGGGCAAAAACGCGGGGCGCGCGCCTTGATTTTCCAGTGGAATTCATTCCCTCCTAAAACGGGGTGGCGGTGGTCGATTGGGCCAGCATCAAGGCCTCGATGATTTGGCGCGTGGCGGCGGCGACCTCGCGTCCCACCGGGTCCGAATCGGCAATCGATGCGATGCGATCGGCCCGCCCCTCGAGCTGGTCTTCTGAAAAGACACCCGAAAGCAGCGAACAACCGCTCAAGAGGCTGACCAGCGTGGCGTCGAAATGTGTCGGCGCCTCGTCGCTTTGGATCAACCGGGACAGCCTAGTGCGAACCTCCACGCGCTCCTCGTTGTGAATCGTTGGGTAGCGCCGGAGCCCAATCACCCAGAGGATTTTTTTGTCTTCGTGCTTGAGAATGCCGCGCTGGATCAGGTGGTCGAGTGTCGCGGATTCGATGGCGGGTTTTTCATCGGAGAAAACCGAGAGCCAATACGCGATCGAGTGGGCGGTGGTGTAGGCGGCGATGCGCTCAAGCCAAGGATCTAGGAGGGGGTTTCCAGTGGGAGAAGAGCTTTTCAGTTTCACCACTTTTTCGCTCGTGGCGATGCGATTGGCTATTTCCAAGTCCGCCAGAATGGCGCCCGCAAGGCCGTGGGCCAAAGCTTCGGGTGGCAATGGCAGATGCGCGCCGGTTTTGTCGTCGAGCGAGAGGAGTTCGATTTCCTCGACCAAGGTGAGCGGTGGATTCATGGCAATGGATTCTCAAAGTCCGCCCCGACCGCGGCGGCGTCAATTCAAAGAACCGCCCATTTGGTTACTTCACGCCGCTGGCCAGCACGGTCTGGAAAAATGGCGCCTCGCTTTCGCGCGAAACGATGGACGATTCGATCGCGGTGAATCCCGCTTTTTTGAGCATGCGTTGGAGTTCGATCTCGGAAAAGCCGAGCCAGACATGGCCGTAGAGTTCGCGGGTTTGTTCGTGCGTGTGGCTGAGCAGGTCGAGAATCAGCACGCGGCCTCCGGGTTTCAGAATGCGGTGCGCGGCTTGGAGGGCCCGCTGGGGCGTGGCGGCATGGTGGAGGGCTTGGCTGAAAAGAGCGAGGTCCACCGTGTCGGCTTCAATTGGCGGCTCCTCGATGTCACCGAGTCGGTATTCCAGATTGGGGAATCCGTGCTCTTTCGCCAGCTGTGCGCCGAACTCGACCATCTTCTCCGAGTTGTCGATCGCGATGACTTTTTTGGCTGTCCGGGCGAGGAGTTGGGAGAGGGTTCCCTCGCCCGCGCCGAGGTCGGCGATCACCATCGGAGGGAGGAGCCGCAACAGCGCGTGGGATAGTGCCTGCCACGAGCGGCCGGGCACATAGGCGCGGCCGAATTTTCCCGCAAGGCGGTTGAAATACTCGGCCGCTTTGTCCTTGCGTTTCCGCAGCGTGAAGGCCAGCCGCGCCTTGTCCTCGGCAGCTTCTTTCAATTCCTCCCTCGCAGCCTTCAGAACCGCCTGCGCCGCCGGACCCAAATCCTCCGCCGCCGAGTAGAAAATGTTTTTTCCTACCCGGCGGTCGCTCACCAAGTCCTCGCCCTTGAGCTGCGCGAGTTGGGTCGAAATCCTCGACTGCGCGAGACCGAGGATTTCCTGCAATTCGGCAACCATGAGTTCCTCTTCGACCAGTAAGAGCATTAGCCGAAGCCGCACGGGATCGGAGAGCACGCGGAGGGATTTCAGGATTGACGCCATTGAACATATCAATATATTCGGATACGAAGATAGGTAAAGATCAACCTCAACCAGAAAGACCCAAACACCATGTCCCGTCGTTTCATTTTCTCCTCCGAGTCCGTTGGCGAAGGCCATCCCGACAAGGTTTGCGATACGATCTCCGATGCCATTCTCGATGCCTGCCTGGCGATCGATAAAACCAGCCGCGTGGCCTGCGAGACTTTTGTCAAAAGCAACACCGTGGTCGTCGGTGGGGAGATCACCATTCCGAAAATCAAAGGCGCGCCCCTCGATTCCGTCCTGAATATTGGTGACATCATCCGCAAGGCCATTCGCGGCATCGGGTATGTCAACGACGATGATGTTTTCCACGCCGACCGCGTTTTTATTTCCAACCTCCTCACCAGCCAGAGCCCCGACATTGCGCAGGGCGTGGATG
>JBMTBF010000072.1:0-6783 GCA_049429585.1 Terrimicrobiaceae bacterium
GGCTCCAACCTCGCCGACCGACTCGAAAACCTCCGCGCCGCCCGCCGCTATCTCTTCGACCTGCACGAGGACTGCGGCCCTTTCCTCTGCTCCCGCATTTACGAAACCGAACCCGTTGATTGCCCTGCCGGCTCGCCCTTATTTCTCAACGCCGCCATCGAACTCGCCTGCACGATCCCGCCGCTCGACCTGTTGGAAAAACTCCAGCGCCTCGAGCAAATCCTCGGCCGCCCTGCGAACCACGCCCACCACGCCCCGCGCACGATCGACCTCGACATTCTCTACTACGACAACCTCGCCTTCACTCTCCCCGAGTTGACCCTTCCGCACCCGCGAATCGCCGAGCGAGGCTTTGTGCTAACTCCGCTCGCCGATATTGCTCCTGACCGAATCCTCCCCGGCCAACTCAAAAAAATCTCGGAGCTTCTGAAAAAAACATCCGTCCAGTCGAAGTCCACACCCGTCGCAGATTTTTAAATCTCCGTGCTCTCTGTGTCCCCTGTGGTCAATCCCTTCGACCAGTATCTTCAGGCAACCGCCGAAAAACTCTCACGCTCGCCGTTTCCTGCCGCTCGAACGCTTTCCGAGCGCCGCGCGACTTCTCGAAACTTTGCCGCCATTTGCTCACCGATGCGCCGCACATTCTCGGAGCGGTTCTCCTCCGACTCGCGTCGCACTTCGCGGGCTGTGATTTGACGGATGTCCGGGGAGATTTTGTTTTCTCCCCTTGGAGCCGCGGCCGCTTGTTGGATGGCGCGCTTGGTTTGCACCTGCGCTGCCGTGGCTTGTTCGGCCGAGCGCCTAGTTTCGGCGGCGGTGGAACTCGCTCGCGAACGCTCCATCGCGGCGAGAGCTAGGGCGGAAGCGGAACTGGCACTGGAGATGTTCATGGCGTTGAGAGGTTACACATATGCTCGGGAAAAAAACCGTGGGCTGCAACTCCTTTTGCATGCCGCGGCGCCATGCTTTTTCAAGGGGATTTTGTATTTCTGAAAATAAAATTGACCTCACAAGATGTAGTGTCGATTTTCCTGTCATCCGGAATTCGACACAACATATATGCGCTGCCCGAAGTGTGGAACAATTGACGACAAAGTGATCGACTCCCGGCTCTCGAAAGATGGGGTGAGCATCCGTCGCCGCCGGGAATGTCTTGGTTGCGAAACGCGTTTTACGACCTACGAGGTTCTCGAGCACAATGAAATGAGGGTGGTGAAGCGCGACGGGCGCCGTGAAACGCTCGACCGTCAAAAACTCCTCTCGAGCATTGTCAAAGCCTGTGAAAAACGCCCCATCGGCCGCGAACAAATGGAGCTCGCCGTGGAGGACATCCTGCAGGAACTCGAGGCGCAGCAGGACAGTGAGATCAGTTCGAAAAAACTCGGCGCCCATGTGATGAACCGCCTTCATGCGATCGACCCGGTCGCCTATGTCCGCTACGCCTCGGTTTACCGGGAGTTCCAGGAAGTCGGGGATTTTATCGACGAAATCGAGTCACTCGAAAAACGCGTCGCCCGCACTCCGGATCAACGGGAGCTTTTCAAGGCGTGATCGCGATCCGCGACAACTTCCCGCTGGTGCGTTTCCAGGATGGCAGCGTGATGAACTACGACCGCGCCTGGCTTACCTCCGCCGTGGTTCGAGCCGCCGAGAGCGCCGGCTATAAAAAATGGTGGCTCACAAACCATGTCACCGAGAGCATCTCGAGCTTCCTCCAACAGGACTTCGACGAGAACATCGTGACCATTCCCCGCCTCGAAAAAGCCGTTCAATCCGTGCTCCAGGTCATCGGCTATTCGGATGTCGCCCGCTGTTTCCAAACCCTCCCGCCTCCCGTGAAAATCTCGCTCTCCGACCTTGCGCGCCGCGCCGGCAACGGATTCGAGTTGGCATTTTTCGAATTGCTCCGCATCCGCCTGCGGGAAATCCCCGACTCGCCCGCCCAGCAGGTGGAACTCGGCGATCTCCACGCCTGCGTGAAACTCCTCCGCGGCGCGAAGGTCTGGCGCTCCGATTGTTCTGAACTCACCGGCGAGATCGTCCAATTTGTCAGATCTGAACTCGACCAATCCCGCCGCACCAAGGAACTCAGCCTTCGTCTCGCATGACGCTTTTCGAAAAAATCATCGCCCGCCAAATCCCTGCCGACATCGTCTTCGAGGACGATCAATGCCTCGCCTTCCGCGATATTTCCCCTCAGGCTCCTACCCATATTCTGGTGGTTCCAAAAAAACCGATCCCCCGTGTCGCAGCAGCTTCCAGCGCGGACTGCGCGCTTCTCGGGCATTTGCTTTTCACCGCCGCCGGGATCGCCCGGATCGAAAGGCTTGCCGAGGGATACCGGATCGTCATAAACAACGGATTACATGGCGGAGAAACAGTGCCGCACCTGCATGTCCATCTCCTTGGGGGCCGCCCGCTGGAATGGCCACCAGGTTGAGCAATTGACAGGAAAGGCTGTCAACTCCCCGCCTACACTGCGCTAACTAATTTCAATGAGCACTCCCAACAATTCAGGCGTCAAGCCACCCAAGACCTCGAAGGAAATCATGGTCAGGGACGAAGTTTTCTTCATCGATCAAGGCACGCGCGAACCTGTGCCGCCGAAGATCGTCACCTTGGCCTCGAAAATCGACGAATTCACCCTCAAGGTCGGCCATTCGAGCACCCATGTCATGAGTGTCGTTGTTCAGTTGCTGACGCTCGGAAAAGTCCGCTTGGATTTTCGTGACTACACCGAGCGGCTCGAGCTTTTGAATCTCTCGGAGATCATGTCCCGCACCCAGGCGGCTGCTGTTTTCGAGCAGCACCTCTCGGCATCCAACAAGGATGAAGATGTCTCGTTGATGACGCAAAAAATCGTCATCCAACCTCCGCGCCGCTAATTTCCAAGCTGGCTCAAAACCGGCGCGCGCTTCGCGAGAGTCGCATCGTCGTTCAGCCGCGCAGCCAGTTCCCGGGCGGCTTTCGAGAGGGAAGCCTCGAATAAAAAGCCTTGGCACGGACTTCCGTCGCGATGCCGGATGTCGATTCGCGATGCCAAAAATCCGTCGCGAAATTCGATTCCCGCCGCCTCGATGTCCAGCGCGGCAAGGACACCCCCGCGCCAGGTGCGCGCGATGAAATGAACCTCGTTCGGCTTGTCGGCGAAGCTCGCGAGCCAACCGGACAAGTTTGCCGGGAGCTTGTCGCCTTTTCGGCTGATGCAGGGTATCGCCCATTCGATCGGAGATTGGCTCACACACATGCGGCGAAGCAGCGCATCCCATCTCTCAGGCAGCCTGGCAAGTGGTTCGCCGGGCTTTTCGGATTCCGGTGGAGACTTCAGCTTGCGCCAGGCGAACCAGAGATTCGCGCGCACAGCGCGCACGATTTTTGGCAGGAACCAAATGGCCGCCGTCACGCCGAGGGCCGCGCAAACCAAGGCCACAAGCGGGTTCCAGAGCAACAGGGCCAACCCGCCGAGAACCAAGCCGTCCTCCGCAAGGCTCAATCCAATGTTTGAAAACGGTTCCGGCGAGGCGTTCGCCACCACGCGCGTTCCGGCTTTCGCCGCGTGCGCGGAAAAGGCCATACCTCCGGCGAGCAACACCGCCGCGATTTCAAAGGCGGGATGGGCGTCGCCCATGGCCGCCACGGCCAGCGCAGCCGCGCCAACGGGACGGATGAAGGTGTGCGCCGCATCCCAGGCCGTATCCACCCAGGGAATCTTGTCGGCGAAAAACTCGATCAAATACAAAACTCCGGCGATGCCCAGAATCAGCGGGTCTCCGAGCACCTCGAGTCCTTGAAGCGGCGCTGGAAGGGCCACCCAATCCATCCGCAAGGCCAATCCGGTGACGAAAACCGTCAGGTAGAGATTCAGCCCGGCGAGGGTGCCGAGACTCAGCGCGACAGCGAGCGTTTTCAGGATTTCCATACCCCGACTATCCCTCCGGGGAAGGATTTGTCACGCGCCCATTCCGTTGTTTGTTTTTCCAACCCTCAGAACACTAATGAGGTAAAAATTGGCCCGATTTGTGCTTGGGTGGGTTTTTTGAAAAACCACAATATATGGTGGTTGTCATTTTTTTTACGCCAATCCGTAGTATTTTTTTGACGTATGCCAGCCAACTGATAAAGAAACAACCCGCCCGCAAATCCGGACCCGCCAGGGAGGCGTTTCACGGAACGCGGCGGATCCCGCAAAACAAACAAAAAAACTCAACAACCATGGCCACCACCACCATCACCCTCGGAGACCGCAACTTTGTTCTCGATCGCGACAAGGCCGAAGCCGCCTACGCTGCCAAGCGCGTCATCAACGGACGCCAGACCATGTTTTTCAACATTCTGCCCCTGAAATATACTTGGGCCTACGACCTCTACAAAAAAATGAAGGCGAACCACTGGGAGCCGGAGGACATCCAGATGCAAAAGGATTGCGAGCACTGGCGCGACACCTCCGGCTTCGTCTCCGATGTGGACCGCTGGATTATCAAGATGGCGATCGGCTATTTCTCCGCCGCCGAAGGCATCGTGGGCGATAATATCCTGCATGTGATCCGCGAAGCCGTCACAGCGCCGGAGCTCAAGCTGGCGCTCGGCCGCCATGCGCAAGAGGAGAACATCCACGCCGACTCGCTCGTCTATATGATCAGCTCGCTGGGCATCAATCCGCACGAGTGCGAAGCGATGTTCGAGGACATCTCAACGATCAAAAACAAAACCGATTTTGTGGTGAGCAACAGCCGCGCTCTCCGCGGTGACATGGATTTCACCGATGCCGAAACAAAAACCGCGCTCGCAAAAAACATGTTTCTTTTCGGTCAATGCATGGAAGGCACGCAATTCTACGGGCTCTTCGGAATGATCCTTGCGCTTTACCGCCAGAACAAATTTCCCGGCGTGGGTCAAATGATCAGCTACACGCTGCGCGACGAATCGAACCATATCGAGCTTCTCCGCCAACTCTTCCAGGACCTCGTGGATGAAAATCCCGAGATCTGGACCGAATCGTTCCGCGAGGATTTGCGTTCGACCATGCGCGAGGCGATCGAGCTCGAGAAACAATTCATCCGCGATTGCCTGCCTGTGGCCGCCGTGGGCCTCACTGCCGACGAGTTTTGCCAATACATCGACTACATCGGCGACCGCCGCCTGGTGGGCGTGGGTCTCGAGCCGCTCCACAAAAACCTCGCAAATCCCCTCCCATGGCTCTCCGAGATGATGGAGATCAAAAAGGAAACCAACTTCTTTGAAGGCCGCGTCACGGAATACCGCCGGGGCGTGGATCTCGCCGGCGTCTCCGACGACGAACTGTAACCCCCATTTCACATTCCAAAAACATGCCCCGCTTGCTCTCACTTGATGAAGACTTGGCCCTCAAGCGCCTTGTCACAATGCCCCGCGACCAGAAGCCCGACTTCTCCTGGCGCGAGGCGGTTTCCGCGCCCGCGCACCCGTTGCAGGGAATCGTCGTCACCCGCCACAACGGCGAAGAAGAGTCCTTCAACCTCTCCGATGTCGCCGACGAGATCGGCGAAGCGCTTACGGACCTCCTCCTCTCTCGCGAGGAGAAAAATATTTTCAACGAGCAGAATCGCGGCTTCGTAGCCAATGTCGCCCACTCCGTCGCGTTGAGCCTCGCCGAGGAGGCTGAAAAAGCCGGTTCCCTCCGTCTTTCCGAAAACGATCTCTCGCTCCTCATCGAAAAGGCCCTCATCGAAAACGACGCCCACGATGTCGCGAAGAGCCTCGTCTTCAAACGCTCCGTCCGCTCCGGAATCCGCGCCGAGGATTTGCTGGAAGCTGTTCCGATGACCGCCCGCCTGATCCGCCGCAACGGCTCGGTCGTTCCCTGGATGGAATCCAAGATCGAGCACGCCTGCCGCCGCGCGTTTCTCGACATGAAGGAAAATCCGGCCGCCGCCGCCTCCATCGCGCGTGCCGTCACCGAGCGCGTGCGCGCCCGCGAATCGGCATTTGTTCACATCGAGGATGTGCAAGATCTGGTCCAGGAGGAACTCATGAGACAGGGCTATTACAAGGTTGCCGAGAGCTATATTCTCTACCGCGCCCAGCGTGCCAGCCATCGCGCCGAAAACGCAAAAACCGAATCCGAGGCCGCGACCAACGATTTGCAGGACGCCCTCATCATGGTCACCCAGCGTGATGGCCAGAACATCCTTTGGGACGGCTCGGAGCTGAAAAAGCGGATCCAGTTCGCCATGATCGGTCTCGACCTCAACCTGGATGCCGGCCAGATCGAGCGCGAACTCCGCCGCTCGCTCGCCAACGAAGTCACCGAGGACATCCTTAAAAACACGATCATCCTCAATGCCCGCACTCTCATCGAGCGCGACGCGGATTTCGCCAAGTTCGCCGCCCGCATTCTTCTTTCCTACATCTACGAGGAGGTCCTCGACTGGCGCATTGCCCGTGATGGCATCGAGGGACTCCGCGATGCGCACCGCAAGGCTTTCAAGACCTACCTGCGCACCGGTGTTTCCATCGAGCGCCTCACGCCGAAGCTTCTCGGCTACGACCTCGATGTCCTCGCCGACGCGATCGATCCCACGGCCGACATGGATTTTGATTATCTTGGCATTCAGACACTCTATGACCGGTATTTGATCGTCGATAAAACCAAGAAGCCGTCGCGCCGTCTCGAGACTCCGCAGTTCTTCTGGATGCGTGTCGCCATGGGGCTTTTCATCGAAGAACCCGCCGCGAAGGAGGATTGGGTGGTCCGCCTCTACAATCTCTACAAATCCCGCCGCTTCTGCTCGAGCACTCCGACGC